>WHTS01000123.1 GCA_009377585.1 Betaproteobacteria bacterium | reverse complement strand
TCGCCTGCACCGTCACCGGTACACACGCATGACTCGGAGCCGCTGTGGCTGGCTAGACCTTCAACGTATGAAACTTTCATTCACAACAACTCGCCGGTTTGACCGGCGCACAGAGCAACCATGACAAAAGCAACCATGGCATGGCACGCGGCGCATCGGACATATCCCTCGCCACCCGCGGGCAATAGGGCCGTTCATGGCTTCACCGCTCTCGAGCTGCTGGTCGCGATCGCAATCGTCGCGATCCTGATGAGCATCGGCGTACCGAGTTTACGCGACACCATCGCGAGCCAGCGGGTGCGCGCGGCCGCCAACGATCTCTTTTCGGACTTGATGTTCGCGCGGGCGGAAGCCATCAAGCGCAACGCGCAGGTGCGCCTGGTCCGAGGCTCCACCAGCTGGTCCGAAGGCTGGACCGTCATGGCTGCCGGCACTGCGCTGCGAGCAAAACCCCGCCTTTCGGACGTGGCGTTCGCGGGCGCGGTGATCGACAACGTGACCTACAACGCCGACGGCCGCACGACGCTCGGCACCACCACCAGTTTCAATTTCTCCGCGGCTGCGGACGGCGCGATCAGTATGCGCTGCGTAGTGATTACGCCGAGCGGCCGTCCCGCGGTGCTTGTCGACGGCAATCGCAATGGGAATTGCCAGGATGGTTGAGCGCACAAATCGGCGCCGGCGATCCGCGGGCTTTTCGTTGCTCGAAGTGCTGGTCACGCTCGTGATCGTGGTCATCGGCTTGCTTGGCTTGCTGGGCGTGCAGGTGCGCTCGCACCAGGCCGAGCTGGAATCCTATCAGCGCACGCAGGCGCTCATTCTGCTTGCCGATTTCGTCGATCGCATCAACACCAATCGCAAGGCGGCGCGATGCTACGCGATCACCGATGCGGCCGCGGGCACACCGTATGTCGGTTATGCGAACAGCGCACCGGCCGCCTGCACGGCCTGGAGCACCGCCGAATTGCAGGCTCGTGCGGTTGCCGATCTCAATGCCTGGGACGCGCTGCTCAAGGGAGCCGCCGAGACCGATGCAGGAACGGCGGTCGGAGCGATGATAGGCGCACGCGGTTGCGTCTCCTACGACGACGTCACGGGCCTCTATCGCCTGAGCGTCGCCTGGCAAGGCCTGCTCTCGACCACCGAACCGCTGTCCGTGGATTCTGCGCTGACCTGTGGCAGGGACCGTTACGGTTCCGAATCGCAGCGGCGGATCGTGAGCATGACGCTTCGGATCGCGGACCTCAAATGATGCGGATCCGTCTAGCCCCGTCGCGGCGGCCGTGCGGCTTCACCCTGGTCGAGTTGATGGTGACGCTGACGCTGGGTCTCTTTATCGCGCTCGGGCTGGTACAGGTCTTCGCCTCCTCCAACGAATCCTACGACGCCCTCTCCCAGGCTTCGCAGCAGATCGAGAACGGCCGGTTCGCCGTCCAGACGCTGGAGAACGATCTGAAGCACGCGGGCTACTACGGCGAATACGGCTTTACGGCGACGGCGGGTAGCGCGCTGCCGGATCCGTGCGAGAAATCCAATCTCACCGCCGTGCGGGACGCGCTGGCTTTCCATGTCCAGGGCTACGATGCGCCCGGCTCGAGCCCGTTGAGCTGCATCGACGACGCCAATCTCGTTCCGGGCACCGACATCATCGTGGTGCGCCGTGCAAGCACGCTCACCACGGCACCCGGCGCACTGGTGGTCAACGAGCTCTACATGCAGGCCAGTGCCGACTCCACCAACGCCGCCAATCCGGTCCTGGCTCTGGGACACGACTCGTCCGCGTTCTCCCTGCTTCGCAAGGACGCCGCGACGCCGGCCGAGATCAGGAAGTTCCTCGTCCGAATCTATTTCGTGAGCCCCTGCAGCATGCCCGCTTCCGGCACCACGTGCACGGCCGCCGCCGATGGGGGCCGGCCGATCCCGACCTTGAAACGGCTCGAGCTCGCCGTCAATCCGGCGAGCGGCGCGCTCGAGATGCAGACGCAATCGATTGCAGAAGGGATCGAGAACCTGCAGCTCGACTACGGGATCGATGCCGACGGCGACGGCGTGCCGGACGCGGCGTCGGTCTCGGCTCCTGGCAGCATCGCGGACTGGGCCAACGTGACGATCGCTCAGGTGCACGTGCTCGCTCGGAACATCAAACTCACGCCGGGCCATGTCGACAACAAGACCTACAACCTCGGTGTCGCAGGATCCGTGACGCCAGGCGACAGCTTCCGCCGGCATGCGTTCACCGCTCAGGTCCGCATGGTCAATCCCGCCGGCCGCAGGGAGATACCATGAACAGATCTCGTCAGCGCGGCTCCGTACTCACCATCTCGCTGGTATTACTCGTCGTGCTCACGATGTTCGTGATCTCGTCGACCCGGATCGCGACCGGCAACCTGCGCATCGTCGGCAATCTGCAGGCGCAGCAGAACGTCGAAAACGTCGCTCAGCGAGCGTTGGAGCAGGTCCTCTCCGAAATAGCGCCTTTCTACTCGCCGACGTCTCCGGTGGCGGTCGCTGCGCCCAGCGGAATGACGGTAGCGGTCGGCAATCGCAACTGCGTGCGGGCGATCCCGGCCAGCGGATACAGCGCCGTATCGGGCGTTTCACCGGAGGATACGTTTTGGGACGTGCCGATCACGGTGAACGACTCCATCACAGGGGCAGCCACGATGACCGCGCAAGGCGTGCGGATACGGTTACCTGCGGGCAATTGTCCTTAGCCGGGTCACTCTGGAGTGCACGATGAAGCGTCTGATCTCCGCATGCTGCATGCTGCTCGCTCTCCTGTTGCCGACGGCGGCGCACTGCGCCGCGGTCGTCGGTCAGGTGAACGACGACACCGATCTGTTTCTCGTCAATCCAACGATACCGGCGCAGCGGCCCAATGTCGTCATCATCTGGGACAACACGGCCAATTGGAGCCAGACGGTATCCGGCAGTACCGCCTACACGATCGAGAAACAGGCCCTGTCGACCGTGATCAACGGGTTGAGCGACCAGTTCAACATCGGGCTGATGCTCTTCACCGAAACCGGCGGCGGCAATTCGAACGTTCGGGGGGCGTATCCGCGTTATCACATTCGCCAGATGACGGCGGACTCGGGCAGCGTACCCGGCAACAGGACCAACTTGCGCAACCTGATCACCGGGCTTACCGAAACCGGGCCGACGGGCGACAAGGGCAGCAATGCCCAATATGCGCGGGCGATGCACGAAGCCTACCTTTACTTCGGCGGCCGAACGGCACTGGCGGGCGCCGGCCAGGTCAAGCGCGACTACGCCGCCTTCGGCGGTTCGGCCTCGGGCACGACCTACGTGAGCCCGGTCGGCGACGGCTGCCAGAAGAATTTCATCATCTTCATCAGCAACGGCAGCAGCGACAACGGCGAGAACAATAGCGCGGAGGCACTGCTCAACGGGCTCGGGGGCAAGCTCGGCGGCGATCCCATTGCGCTCAACCCCTCGAGCGAGCAAGCCAATTGGGCGGACGAGTATTCCCGCTTCGTGGCGAGCAATGACATCAACCCGGTGTTCGCCGAGCGGCAGACTGCGAGCGTGTTCACGATCGCGGTCTACGATCCCTCGAAGGTCAACACCAACCCGGTCGCATCCCAGATCGCGCTCATGAAGAGCATGGCGCGGCAGGGCAAGGGCGAATACTTCGCCGGCACCGATCTGAGCTCCATCGTGGCGGCGCTGGAACAGATCTTCGTGAGGGTACAAGCCGTCAACGGCGTCTTCGCATCGACCACGCTGCCGGTGAGCGTGAATGTTCGTGGCACGCATCTCAACCAGGTCTACATGGGCGTATTCCGGCCCAGTTCGACCCTGGCGCCGCGCTGGATCGGGAATCTAAAGATGTACACGCTCGCCCTGGACAGCGCCACCCAAACGGTCTATCTCGCCGACATCCTGGGCAACCCCGCTCAAGATGCGGGCACGGGGTTCGTCACGGGTACCGGGGTGAGCGCCTGGACGACCGATTCGACCTTCTGGAGCTTTCGCAGCGCCGAGGAAAACGGCGCCGGCGGAGCCTCGGACCGACCGGACGGCGACCTGGTGGAAAAAGGCGCGATTGCGCAGGTCCTGCGCACCACCTATGCAAGCAGCCAGGTCGCGCGAAAGCTCTACTCGTGCACGGGCACTTGCGTGGCGGGAAGCGTGCTCTCGGCCACCCCGTTCGCGACCAGCAACGGCGACATCACGCAAGCCGCGCTCGGTGCGGCCAGTTCCGGCGAGCGCGATTCGATCATCGACTGGGTGCGCGGCCAGGACAACAACGGCGACGAGAACGCCAACGGCTCCAGCACGGACACGCGAGCATCCGTGCACGGGGACGTGCTGCATTCCCGGCCCGCGGTCGTCAACTACAACCGCAACTCACCCTCCGACGAGAACGACGTGATCGCGTTCTACGGCTCCAACGACGGGGTGTTTCGCGCGATCAAGGGCGGCCAGGGAACCGGAGCCGGCAGCGAGCTGTGGGGCTTCGTGCCTGCCGAGTTTTTCGGCAAGCTGAAACGCCTGCGGGACAATTCCCCGGGGATCTCGGGCACGAACAAGCGACCGTATTTCGCCGACGGCCCCATAGGCGTCTACCAGAAGGACGTCAATGGCGACGGCAAGCTGGTGGCGGCCGACGGCGACAAGGCTTATTTGTACGTCGGCATGCGCCGTGGCGGGCGCTTTCTGTACGCGCTCGACGTGAGCGATCCGCAGGCGCCCCGGTTGCTGTGGAAGAAAACCGCCAGCGACACCGGGCTTGCCGAGCTGGGAATGACCTGGTCGGAACCGAAGGTCGCGCGGATACGCGCGCACGCCAATCCGGTCATCATCATGGGCGCCGGCTACGACCCCAACCAGGATACCGATCCGACGACGCTTGCCGACGCGATGGGCCGCGGCATCGTGGTGCTGGATGCGATCACCGGCGATCCGCTATGGCAGGCCGGCCCCATTCCCAGCGGGGCCACGCACAATCTCGCCGTTGCCGGGATGACGCACAGCATACCGTCGGATGTGACGATCCTCGATCGCAATGGCGACGGCTACATCGACCGAATCTACGTCGGCGATAACGGCGGCAATCTATGGCGGGGCGATCTGTACGATGCCAACATGGCCAACTGGACCGTGGTCAAGCTCGCCTCGGTCGGTGGTTCCGCAGCCGACAACCGGCGCAAGTTCCAGTATCCGCCCGACGTGGTCTACGGGTCCGATGCCAATGATCGCTACGATGCCGTCCTGATCGGCTCGGGGGATCGCGAGCATCCGTTCGAAGTCAGCGTCGTCAACCGGTTCTACATGTTCAAGGATCGGGAAGTGGGCTTGACGTCCACGCGCTCGTCACCCATGACGGAAGCCGACCTGTTCGACGCCACGGCCAATACCATTCAGGTCGGAAGCACGGCGGACGGAACTGCGGCGAATGCCTCGCTCACCGGGAGCTCGGGCTGGATGATGACGCTCGCCGCAGGCGAGAAAGTCATCGGCGGCTCGGTGACCTTGGCGGGAACGACCTTCTTCAATACCAATCAGCCCTCCTCCGTAGCCTCGGCCACGTGCGGAAGCAATCTCGGCATCGCGCTGCAGTATGCCATCAGCTACGAGGACGCTTCGGCAACCATCGATTCAGGCACCGCCGGCCTCACGACCGCCGATCGCTCGATCCGTCATGCAGGAGGTGGCTACCTGCCGTCACCGGTACCAGTGGTCGTGAACCTGGGAGGTCGGTTGTATCAAGCGGTGATCTCCGGCACCGAAGTACGCATGCCGCCGCAGGCCAAGCTGGAAAGCCGCTACAGGTTCTACTGGTACATCAAGCGCGACTGAGTGATTCGTGGCGACGGCTGCCATCCAACGAACGGTAATGCAATCTTCCGTTGCGAAGGTCGGGTCGATGGCAACCGGGCGGCACGAGATTGGCACCCGGGCTCGACACGATTGAGGCATTCAGGGCTTGAGTGTCTCGAGCAATGCCACTGCCTGCTCTCGTTCGCTGAATGGCCTGCCTGATCCAAGTGCCGCTGCGAGCTCCGCTCTTGCAGGCTCCTTTTCGCCGACTTTAGCAAGCACGACTGCATAGTGATAACGCACTTCGGGCCGGTCTTTCAGCATGCTGGCTGCCTTGGATAACAATTCGCGGGCTTGCGGCACCCTGCCTTGCTCCAGGAACAGCCAGCCGAGCGTATCGTTCACGAATGGATTGTCCGGGCTGAGTTTCCTTGCGCCCTCGGCAAATCGCAGCGCCCGCGTCATATCGCCCGCTTTGTAGTAGGCCCATGCGAGATTGTTTGCCGCGATCGGGTCCGCCGGCGCGGCCTGCAGTACGACCAGATACTCTTTTACCGCACCGGCATAATCGCCCTGCTTCATGAGCGCATCCGCGAGCTGTGAGCGCGCATGAAGATGGCCGGGATGATCGTCGACCCAGCGGCGCAAATCCGCGAGCGCGGATTCGCCCTCGCCGGCCAGAACTCTCACCTCGTAAACCCTGGCGGCGAGGTCCCCCGTTCGCGCAAGCTGTAGCGCCCGCTGATACGGGATGACTGCTTGTTTGAAGTTCTTCTGAAAAACCGCCACCTCCGCCTCGAATATATGTCCGATGGGTGACTTCGGAAGCTCAGCCTTCAGTTGCCCGGCGAACTCTTCGGCCGCTCCCAAGCGATTCTGTTGTATCAACAGTTCGAACAGCATTGCTTGCGCAGGCGCATAGGCCTTCTGCAAATCCAGCGCCTTGCGAAGGCTGCTTTCTGCCTCCCTGTGAAGACCGGCGGCGCGCTCGGCGCGGGCTCGAGCGACATGCGCTGCGGGCGAACGAGGATTCAGGTCCACCATGCGCGCGAAGGTTGCAACTGTGCTGTGCTTGTCGCCCTCGCGGGTGGCCACACGAGCCAGCAACTCGAGCGCGGCCATGCTCGTCGGATTACGCACGACGGCCTCTTCTGCGCGGGTGCGGGCCGCCTGCATCCTGCCTTGCTGGATCAATATCCCGACCAGCTGCGCGCGCGGCCCCAGCGCCGCCGGATGAGCGCTCGCCGCCCGTTCGAGCAGGACGATCGCCTCGTCGAGCCGCCCCAACCGCTGTTCAAACCCCGCCAGCAGAAGGAGGGCCTGTATATGGTTCTTGTCTGCGGCCAGGACAGTTTCGAATCGTTTTCGCGCTTGCTCAACCTTGCCTTCGTTCAAGTCGATGCGAGCGAGATTCACCGCCGCGGGCAAAAAAGCGGGACTGTTCTTCAGCACCTGTTCGAACTCTTTCGCAGCCTGCACCCTCTGACCTTGTTCGAGAAAAACCACCCCGCGCAGGTTTGCGACAAACGGCGCACCGGGCGCTTTTTTCTCCATTGCCTCGACTGCGGCGCGTGCACGCTCGAAATCGCGCGCACGCAGATTGAGGAGCACCAGCATCGTGTCCGCGCCCGATAGCGCCTTGTTCAGCCGTGCCGCGTCGGCATAATCGGCGAGGGCAAGATCCGAGCGGCCCTGGCGTAAGTTCAACGTACCGCGTTTGGCCTGGATCGCGGGGTCGTCGGGACGCGCCTGCTGCGCCTTGCTCAACCATTGCGCTGCCTTGTTTAGGTCGCCCAGGCGGGTATAGGCATCACCGGCGATTTCCCAGAATTCCGGCCTGGAATCTCCACTTTCCAGCACGGGCGCCATGACCTCAAGTGCACGTGCGCTTTCGTTCAGTTGCACCAATGCGGTGGCCAGCATGCGGCGACCGAGCAGATCGTCGGGGCGTTTGCTCACATACTGATTGAGCGAGCGCTGCGCCGACTGCGCATTGCCGAGGTAGAGGTGCGACATCCCCTCGAACAAACGTGCGTGGTCGTGATCCTTATTGATCCGGAGAGTGCGCTGAAATGCCTCGAGAGCGGTTCGGAACTGGCCTTTTCGAAAACGCACCACGCCATCCTGAAAATGAGTGATGAAGTGATCTCTGTAAGCCGCTCGCAGGGTCTGGACGTCTATTTCAGCCTCATCGAATCGGCCAAGCCGGCTGAACAGCGTCGAGCGTCCGACCAAGGCGACCAGATTGGTTGGATGCACCTGCAGTAAATCGGTGTATGCCGAGACAGCAGCTTGGGCATCTGCGGTCAAGCGAACGATATCGGCTTTGATGGCCAGCGCATCGTAGAGCCGAGGATTCACCTGCCGGACCCGTTCCACGATAGCCAGTGCTGCCTTCGAATCGCCCTCGGAGACACGGATATTGGCCTCCAGTAAGTCGACTATGGGCGAGGAGTTTCCGCTGGTGGCGTTGCGCGCCTGGGCCAGGCTGTCCTTGGCCTGCTCGATATTACCGAGCGCGGCGAACGCATGACCTCGGTATGCCAGCACCTCGGCTGTCGCTGTCGGTTCGAACGTTGGCGAAACATTGGCGCGTGCGATCGTGTCTTTATGGAGGCCCTGGAGCCATAAAGCGCGCGCCATTGCGGCCATGACTCGACCGTTTTCGATCAAGCCGAGCTCAAGCGCCTTGGTCAGCTCCTTCTCGGCCGAAGCGCCGTCGTACGCCGCGTTGTACAAGCGACCCAGATAAAGCCGGAGGGCGGCATCCTGCGGCGCTTGCTGGATCGCACCCTTGAGGTGGACGACGGCGGCAGAGAGCTCCCCGCGCTCATGGCTGCGCTTGGCTTGCTCGAACAGATCGCCGGCACTCTCGCTGCAACTGATTAATACAAGCGCGGCGCACAAGAAAATCAGTGAGCGTGAAACGAATAGCATGAACGAGCCCTCGGGGATGCCGAGCTGTGCTGGGTACGAATCCGACGCTGCGGGGCAAGCAGTAATCGGCCGGACTTGGGTCGCGTCTTGTGGCCGGACTGAGCTCAGGTCGGCGCGAATAGTGTACCCAACACAGTAAGCATGAAAAAGCCGGTCGTTCGACCGGCTTTTCGGAAAACAGCGAGCTATCAGACTAAGCGCGGCGAGAAAACCGGCGCTGCACCCAAGTCAGCCCGAACAGCGCGATACCGAGCAAGGCGAGCGATCCGGGTTCGGGAACGGTCGTCGTATCGAAAAGACCAGTGCCGATGAAGATCTGTTCGCCGCCGTTCGTCAGGCTTCTGAGTGCGCAGTGATCGGTTCCGCCGTTTGCACCCGTAGCGACGGTGTCGGCACCGCTGGCCGCCTGGCAACCCAATCGCGCCTCGACATGCATGGTGTATTGACTGAGGTCCAGCAGCGCGTTGCCGAACAAGCCAGCCAGTAACGTGTTCAACTCGGGGAAGTGGACCGCATAAGCAGCTTCTTCGGCGCCGAGGTTGTGCTCGATGGACGGCGATGCGTTCGGGTCGGAACAATCGATGATAAGAAACGTCGTGCTGTGAACGCAGAAACCGGATCCCGAGAGCACGTAATCCGTCGTGTTGCCGGCACCAGCCACCAACGGCGTCTGGCCGTTCAGTCCCGTATAGGTCCCTGGATCACCGAAATCCGTTCCACCCGCACCATAGACCGCGGACGAACCTTGTACGTTATTGCCCGTGACGGTATTGGTCAGATAGAACTGGTTGCCGACCTGGGCTCCGGCGCCGTCGGTGAGCCATACGCGCCCCCACGCCGCCAGATTGACGTCGATCGTGCCCTCCTGATTGTTATTGAAGAAGAACAGGAGGTCGCCACTGCCCGCGCCTTGCAAAAAAGACTGCAGCGAAGCAACCGACGCATCCCAGGTCGTGGTCAGGTCGTTGGCCGGTGCACCGAAGGAGGAACCCGGGTCCGTCACCGAGCCGGTACTGAAGTATGCAGAGCCACTCTTACCGGTCGGCGTTGCATAGGCATCGTTCATCCCGGCGAAGTTTTGCGTCTGTGGCGCCCCGTCGACGTCCGTGCCGATGACGGTCAAGTCTTTGATCTGCCCGGGGGAGCTGTCTACCTCGTAGGGATTGTTCCCGCCACAGCTGAGGTTGTCCGGGCCCCCGCCCTGATTGCGACAATGAATGTACTGCAACGTGGGCAGCGAATAGACGTTCGCATCGCCATACGTGGTGTAGAACGGCAGCAATGGCCCCTGCAATGTCGTTGCGGCGTTTGCCGAGGCGGCAACCACCGAGAACACTGCAGCGTTGAAGGCCGACTTCAACAAGCTGTGCGACATGATCTTTCCCCTTTGGCAGGCACGCGTCCCGTACGGATGAGAGCAAAAACCGAGCCATGATTTAGAACTCTATGATTATATGTATTTCTGTTTTAGCGTAATCCACTCATGACGTGGCCGAAGGCAGACCGATGTAAAGAAAATCGACGAACGAGATCCCGGGGTGGATTGCAGTGGGTTGGCCGACAACCGAACCACGCGTCCTGCTTACTCCGCTGCCGGCGGCACGAGGTCACTCGATCTAAGCCCGCCCTGCACGAAATGGCGAAGGCTCCTCGCCAGCGCGGGTGCTCATTACTGCACAAGTCGAATCTACCCAGCTCTCAATTCATGCAACGCCCGTACACGTTGGCCATTGAAGCTCCTGACCGCTCGCAAAAGCACGATGAAGCAAATCGTATTCACCGACACCAACAAAAAAACTATGGACGTCGGTACAAGGTCGGGGACCGCGGACGCCTGCAAGGGTCTCCAGATGGCGAGCCCGAGCGAACCCCACATCCAGATGAGGAATGCCGCGGCCGCCCAAACCACCATCCAGCTCATCCATCGGCTCACGCTCATGACGCGCCAGGCGCCCGCAGCGAGAATCAAGTTGGCGACGACGTGCGCGAGCAAGCTCAGCAGTACCCCTGCACGCGCCGCAAGATCGTGTGCGAGGTATCCAGCGCTTTCCCAGCGAACGTATCGAAAGATCGGCGGCGCGACCGCTACATAGTAGAGCGCCAACACGCAGTAGCCGATGGCCGCTCGTCTGGCCCTGCGCTGCAGCACCCCGTCTATGGGAAATCCATCTGCGGCAAACGCGCCCGTTCGACTTGCCTCGTCCGACGCTATGCCGTGTGCTTGTTTGACACGCACGATATAGTCCCCACTCAGAACTCGCGGCATGCGAGCACACTGCGATCGGAACGAAACTCAAGCCGTTTCGCACCATTGCAGGTTGCTCCGTAGCGATCGTAAACGTAAAACCTGGTTCAGGGCGAGCGATCATCGTTGGCCGACACACCGCCCGGCGTTCCACATGACGAGGGCGAGGCTTCTTCCGCCCGGACAGGGCAAAAGCCACCACGCGGCGCCGGGTTGATATTGCCGGAAAACAGCCGTTAGTGACTACAAGGAAACAGCCAACGCCCTGTCATGGTCGCTTGTCCGCTTCAGAGTGTGATTTTTTGCGCTGCCCTGCCCCGGCTGGGGCTAAAGCGGCCGGCGGCGGCGACCGATATGGTGTGGGCGGGTCTGGTCTCGAAAGATCAGGAGCCCGGACTGTTCATTGTTCACCTGTAGTGCAAATATGCCGCCCGCACAAACCGACATCTTCGCCGCCGCGCCGGTGCGCCAGGACAGGCCGTACCAGCCGTCGCCGTTCGACGGCATCCTGGAGAAGAGCCGCGACCTGATCTGCGAGCGCCTGGACGAGGCGGTCGCGCTCATGCTCGACAGCGCGCACGAGATCATCACGCAGCTCATCAAGGACACGCAGATCCGCGAGGAGTGGCGCCTGTACGAGGAAGCGAGAAAGGTCGCGACCGAGCAGCGCGAGACCATCGAGAAGCATTTCAAAGCCGCATATCGGGCCGACTTCCAGCGCCGCAGCGACCGTGCGCGCAAGATCGGCAAGCCCTTCGACAAGCTCGACTGCTCGTTCGAGGAGCTCGAGCTTATCGGCGAGGACGACTACGACGAGACGCTCAAGTTCAACGACATGGCGCAGAAGCTGCGCACCTATTGCGACGAAGAGCTGAGCGCACTCGACCAGCGGGTCGGCGTGCTGCTCGGCGACGCGGGGCTGGCCGCCAAGGACAATCCGTTCAGCCCCGAGGTCGTCTGCGACGCGTTCAAGCTCGCATGCCAGCAGCTCGACTGCGATGCATCGGTGCGGCGCGTATTCCTGAAGCTCTTCGACGACCAGGTGCTGGACGAAATCCGCTCGGTGTACAAGGCGGTCAACGCGCTGCTCGTGCGCAATTCGATCCTGCCCCAGATCCGGTACAGCATCGCGCGCGGCGGCGACGCCGGCAGCACAGGCGGTGCTGCCCACGGGCAATCCGTGCAGGAGTCGGCCGCGTCCAACGCCGCTTCCGGTGCTGCCCAGGATCTGTTCTCCATGCTGCAGACGCTGGTCACGAACAATGCTGCAGCCGCCGCTCGCATGCCGGGCGGCGTGCCGATGACTGCGTCCGGCGCCGGCATGGCGCTACCGGCAGCAGGCGTTATAGCCGCAGGTGCGAATGCCGTCCCGGGGGGCAGTGGAACGTTTCCGATGGTCTCCGGCGCGGTCGGGGTGGCACCGAACCTCGGCGGCGTTGTCGACGGTGCCGCGGGACTCATGCCGGCAGCCGTGAGCGTTTTTCCCGGCAGCGGTGCAATGCTGGCTGGCGAAGCCGCGACCTTACCCGCCGGCATGATGCCGCTGGTCGGTGCAACGCCAGCCGCCGCAGGCGTGGTGGTTCTGCAGGGCGCCGAGCTGCTGAATGCGCTCACCCGCTTACAGCTCGGCGATTCCGGCGCCATCGCCTCCGAGACCGATTCCGAAGCGGCGCGCGAGGGCGCACCGGCTGGTGCCGTGACCGTGGGCCCGGTGGGTCTCAACAACGTGCTGCACCAGCTCAAGACGAGCACGCTGGGCGCCGGCATGAATCCGCTCGATCGCATGACGCTCGACATCATCGCCATGCTGTTCGACGAGCTGTTCGACGACCCCAAGGTGCCCAGCACCATCAAGGGTCTTATCGGCCGGCTGCAGATTCCGATGCTGAAAGTCTCGATTTCCGACAAGTCGTTCTTCTCCACCAAGAGCCATCCGGCCCGACGCCTGCTGGACGCGGTAGGCGAAGTGGCCCTGCGCCTGCCCGCCGACTTCAACGATGCCCATCCGCTGTTCGCGCGCATCGACAGCGTCGTGCAGCAGCTGGTGGAAGGCTACCAGGACGACCTGCAGATCTTCACCACCGCGCGCGACGAGCTGCTCGAGCTCATGGCCGAGGAAGACCGGCGCATCGAGCAGGAAGCGCTGGTGCAAGCCAAGCAGGTCGAAGAGATGGAGCACCTGGCGCTCGCGCGCAACGCCGCGCAGCAGGAGGTCCTCGCCCGCATCCGCGTGCGCGAGCTACCGCCCGAGGTGCTCAAGTTCGTCGCGCAGGAATGGATCAAGCTGCTGCTGGTCGTGCATGCCAGGGAAGGCATCGAAAGCGAGGCCTGGAAGGATGCCGTAGAGGCGATGGACGATCTCATCTGGAGCGTGGAGCCGAAGAACACGCCCGAGGATCGGCGCAAGCTCGCTGCGTTGATCCCAAGCCTCATCAAGCGGCTCACGGCCGGCATCGAGAACGCAGCCATCGCCGACGCCGTGCGCATCCGGTTCTTTTCCGAGCTGATGACCTATCATATGCAGGCGATCAGCTCGACGCCGCGGGTTGCGGCCGAAGCCGCTGCCGAATCGAAGCCGCAATCGATGGCCGAGTCCGCGGACGCATTCGCCACGCCCGCGGACCCGGCGCAACCGCTCGCGCAGGCCGGCGTCATGCCGCAGCCCGCGTCGGCCGAGGCAGCGCCGGTCACCGCCGGCTCGCTCGATTTCACCGCGCCGATCACCGTGCAGAACCCGTTCGGCGCCGGCGAGGTGGCCGTGGACAACCTCGATCTCGACTTCACCGCCCAGGCGCTCGAAGGCGCGAAGGCCAAGCGCGAGGCGAGCATCCGGCGCGCGCTCGACAATCTCAAGATGGGCCACTGGGTGGAATTCCGCGATGCGGAGAACGAAGGCAAGAGCAAGCCGGGGCGGCTCATCTTCGTCAGCCCCAAGAAGACGCGCTATCTGTTCGCGACCGACCGCGCCGGCAAGGAGATCATCCAGTGCAGCCGCGCCGAGATCGGCCGGCGCTTTCTCGCCGGCCAGGCGGTCAAGATGGACGAGCCACCGGAGGACTCGCTGTTCGACCGCATCATGAACGGCCTGCTCGGCAAACTGCGGCTGTCGGGGCGCCCGGCGCTGTTCGCACAGTAGGCGGCTCGACACCCGCGGCGTCACGCTCGCGGCGCAGGCTCGCCTTTCCACGTTTTCCCCAAGCGCCCGAGCCGGTGTAGCATGTCGCATTCCGCTACAGGAGGACGGCATGACGCTTCGTTTTCGCGGCCTCACGCCCTGCATCGGCGCCGAAGTCGAGGGGATCGATCTGCGCACGCAACTCACGGCGCAACAGGCCGAGGCGATCCACGAAGGCATGGACCGCCATGCGGTGCTGGTATTTCGCGGCCAGGCGCTCACCGACGAGCAGCATCTCGCCTTTACCCGCTCGCTCGGCGACATGGAGGATGCGCGCGGGTCGAGCCTGCGCAACGCGGCCGATTTCCGACTGCCGACCACGTTCGCCGACGTGTCGAACCTGGACGGCAATCATCAACCGTTCGGCGCGAATGACCGGCGGCGCCTGTTCGCGATCGGCAACCGGCTATGGCATTCGGATTCGTCGTTCAAGACGATTCCCGCCAAATACTCGCTGCTGCGCGCGCTGAGCATTCCGTCCAAGGGCGGAAACACCGAGTTCGCGCACATGGGCGCGGCCTACGAAGCGCTCGACGACGAGATCAAGGTGCTGATCGAAGACCTGGTGTGCGAGCATTCGCAGCTCTACTCGCGCGAATCCATCGGCTTCATGGAGTTCACGCCCGAAGAGCGCGAACGCTTCAAGCCGGTGCGGCAGCGCCTGGTGCGCACGCTGCCCCGAACCGGCCGCAAATCGATCTATCTCTCCTCGCATGCCGGCAAGATCGTCGGCTGGCAGCTGCCCGAGGCGCGCTTGCTATTGCGTGACCTCACCGAGCACGCTACCCAGCGCGAATTCGTCTACTCGCACCAATGGCAGCTGCACGACCTGGTGATGTGGGACAACCGCCAGACGATGCACCGCGCCCGGCCTTTTCCCGCCGATGAACCGCGCGACATGCGCCGCACGACGCTCAAGGCCGAGGCGGCCACCGTGGTGGAACCGGCGCTCGCCTGAGCAGTCCCTCAGGCGCGCAATCGCGGTGAAGGCAACGCACTTCGAGCGAACGCAGGCATGAGTCGAGGCGCGCCGGTCGACGTTCGCCACGACGGCGGCATCGCGACGCTCACGCTCAACGGCGACAAGTCGGTCAACGTGATGGGGAGCGCCCTGGTGCGCGCCCTGGTGCGCGCCTTGGTGCGTGCGCTGGAAGCATTGCGACAGGACGCGGGCCTGCGCCTGGTGGTGCTTTCCGGCCCGCACGGCGGCTCCTTCCAGGGCGGCGTCGACATCGCGGAGATGGCGCGCTTCGATGCCGACAGCGCGCGCGAGTTCATCACCTTGCTGCACCAGGCCTGTCACGGCTTGCGCACGTTGCCGGTGCCGTGCATCGCTCGCATCGAAGGCTACTGCCTCGGCGGCGGGATGGAGCTCGCTGCAGCCTGCGATCTGCGCATCGGCGCCGAAGACAGCCGCTACGGCATGCCCGAAGTGCAGGTCGGATTGCCATCGGTGATCGAAGCGCGCCTGCTGCCGACGCTCATCGGCTGGGGCAAGACCCGCGAGCTGCTCTATCGCGGCCATCTGGTCGACGCGCAGGAAGCGTATCGCATCGGCTTCCTGCAGGGTCTCGCACCGGCAAACGAGCTCGACGCGATGCTGCAGCTCTGGGCCGAGGATATTCTGCGCGCCGATCCGGCTGCGATCCGCTCTCAGAAGCGACTGATCGAAACCTGGCTCGAAACGGCGCCGGCAGTCGGCATCCAGGCGAGCATCGATGCCTTCGGCGCAACGTTCCACACGCGCACCGCGAACGAACGGCTGGCCGCGTTTCTTGGGCGGGGGCGCAAGCCGGCTACGACCGATTCGGATGCCTAGCTTGGAGAGCGATAGGTCATAGGGTCGGGCGTCTGCGAAGCAGGCCGAGAACCGACGGTTCCATACCAGTCGGATCAACCTGCGAGTTCGAGCAGCCGCAGCTTCAACTTCGAGAACGACCGGAAACCGCGGTCGAAGGTGACCATCTCGCAGTCGTGCGCCTGTGCGAGCGCGGCCAGCCAGGCGTCGGTCCACAGGTCGGGCGAAGGCTCGCGCCGCGCCACGTTGCCGTACCAGAGCGCGTGGTGTGCCGCCGGGACTTCCTCGACCAGTTCGACACGGGGATCATCAATCATGCTCTGGACCGCGTTCCAGGCCATTGCCGGCCGCAGGACGGAGGATCCCATGACCCTGGCGTTGGAAAGCAGCCGCAGCATGGCCATTCGGACAGGTAGGCTTAGGCCCACGTCTCCGTCGTCGCATGAGTCCCACCAATCGACCGCCGGCGCTCGGTGTGCATGCCCTTCGGTGAGCAAGGGGAGCAGCACGTTCGCGTCAGCGATGCAGCGCACGCGCCTTGCTCGCTTCGGAACGCTGGAGGTCCTCAGCGTCCAGACGTTTGACCGCCTCGGGGCTCAGTTGGCGGAGCGGCGCGTCTGCGGCGAGCTTGATCGGCGGCCGCGCGAGGCGCTTGCGTGGGCGTTCGGTGCCTGCCATTTCCCGCTGCAAGGCGTCGATTACCAGTTGACGCAGTGTCGAGCCCCTCTCGACGGCTTCGATCTTGGCGCGCCGGAGAATGTCGTCGGGAAGATCGAGTGTCGTTCGCATGCCAGCGACCCATATTTATGTTTGCCTGCCTCCATTGTAGCAGGCGATTCACCGGCTCTTTAGGTCGCGGCTCTGCGGCATTCCTGCAGGATCAACGTTTACTCAGTAGTCGATAAATAAGTCGACAAAGGTACAACTTTTGGCGATGTCGATGGTCACACTGTGCATGAAACGAGATGGACGGACATTAGACCATCGGACGCTGGAAG
>WHTS01000122.1 GCA_009377585.1 Betaproteobacteria bacterium | reverse complement strand
GATTATGAGTATTCCAAGCAGCGCCAGCCATAGTGGCAAGACTCCGTCAGGCACGCAAAGCGTGGAGCGCGCCTTCGCAGTTCTAACGGCGGTCGCGACCGCGCATAGCAGCGGCACGACACTGCCTGCCCTGACGCAAGTCGTAGGTTTGCATCGCACCACGACTTATCGCCTGCTGAAATGCCTGCTTCGGCTGGGCGCGGTGCGGGTAGACGTGGAATCGACCCGCTATTTTCTCGGGCCACTGGCACTGGAGCTCGGGGTGTCCGCTCGACAGCAGCTACGGCTGAACGAGCTTCTGGCGCCTGTGCTAACACGTATAGCGGAAGCAACGGGCGACACCGTGTTTCTCGTGGTGCGTGACGGCCTGGAATCAGTATGCACCGACCGCCGCCTTGGCGACTATCCCGTTAAGACGCTCATCGTGGATGTTGGCACTCGCCGACCACTGGGCATCGGTGCCGCAAGTCTCGCAATGCTGCAGGTGATGACAGACAAGGAGTTGAAAGAGATCGCCCGGGCAAACGCCGGCCAGTTCCAATCATTCGGCACAACCGCGGCAGCGGTGCTGAAGAAGGCGCGCGCAGCAGCGAAGGTAGGCTATGTGAGTGCGGTCGTTCCCGGCGTTGAGGGGGTCCATGCCGTGGCGCTGCCGATCATCGACTCACAGGGCAAGCCTTTCGCGGCGCTCGCTGTCGCCGCCATAGAGCAACGCATGTCGCAGTCGCGCCAAGGGGAACTCCTCAGAACGATTCGATCTGAAGTCAGTCGTGCGGAGCGCCTGTTGATCAAAGCTGACATCCAGGCGGCCTAATGGTCGAGCGGATGCTGAAGACCATTTGCCCAACGTGGTAGTAGTACGCCACAAAGGGGGCATGAAGACTCCACTGTGCTTCGCAAATTGTCGCGAGGCACCCTTTTGCACATGACTCGCAGGCATATTGTCACGCGCTAATCTCCTCCCAGCACCGATTGCGCGAGCACGAACGCACCCGCCGCCCGTCGATGTCGGCAATCGGTCTTCGGGGCACCGTCAATTCCCGCGGTGGATCCGGCACACCAGGCCCCAGCGCGCTATTCGCACGTCCTTGGTTGGAGTGGGCAACCCATTCTTTCCAAATTGAGCGAAGATGGGCCTCGGATATCGGAATCGTCCCAATCACCCGTTCGCAAACCGAGTTTGCTTTCGGACTCGCCAACGGTGATCGCAATACTTCGATACCCAGCGGCTTGATAGAGTCATCGAGGTGCTTGGCGAATATCCGATCCCGATCATGGATCAGGTACAGGTGCGCTCCGCCGTATCCGACCACCTCCCTCAACTGCTGCAGCGTCCAGTCGGATGCGCGGTCACGTTCACGTGAGCCAGTCTTGGCGTTCCGCGCTCGATCACAACAAACACGTACAGCATCCGGAAATCCGCAGTCTCACCACAACGAAGAAGTCACAGGCCAGAATCGCCTCGCGTGATTCTTCAGGAACATCGACCGGCGTTGGTCGCCACGAGGTGGGCCGGCGTTCGATTGGGCACGTATTTCGCCACCATGAGAAACGCGAATCCCAAGCTTGAGCAACAACTCATTGGCGATTCGCTCCTTGCTCCACAAGGGGTTCTCTGCGGCCATCCTGCGGATCAGCTGCCGCAGTTTCTTCGGAATCGGCGGTCGCCCTGCCCTACACTTCAATCGCCAGAAGATGCACCATCCCAGTCGATGCCAGCGAATCATAGTCGATGGCCGCACATTGACCACGGTACCGCGCCAATCACTCAGTCTCGAAAATACTGCGAGACATACCTCGAGTCGCGTGATCGACTCGTCGGGGCTTGATGCCCCTCTCAATATATCGTGCAAGCTGAGCACGAAAACCCAGGTCCTCAGCTCGGATGGCGTTCGACGAGCGCAAGAACAGCACGCCCATCCTGAGAACATCGGAGAGCACAGCAAAGAATCGCGCGCACCAATGCCACATGCGCGCATCATGCCAGGTTCAAGACCGGGGTGCAGGGTCCTGAACCAATGCGGGAATTATTGCGCACCACAGTGAAGAATCGACTCGCGGCTGGTCTCCCGCGGCGCCTCGTGATCGATGATCTCGCAAATGGAGTCGGCCCGAGCTGTATCGGCCTACGGCATGCGCAGCAACCGCGCAGCGTTCGAGAAAAGCACGCGCTCGGCGACGGTGTCGCTCGTCACTCGCAGGAAAGCATCGAGATAGCCGCGAAGCGGTACGAACGGATAGGACGACGCATAGATATAGCGCTCGGACAAATACGTGTTCATGGCTTTCAAATAGTCTTCGTTTCCAGGCATCAGCGCGTACATGTCCGGCGAAATGTAGACGTTGCCGCGTCGGAACGCGACGTGGTTGATCGCGCTGATCCATGGCCAGCCGCCGTGCGCGACGACAATCTCGAGCTTCGGGAAGTCGCGCGCGACGCGGTCCACGTGGACGGGCAGCGTGTAGCCGCAATCGGGCGCGACGTTGCCGCCCGCGGAAAGTATGAGCGGCACGCCGCGGCCGGCACAGAATTCGTAGACCGGTATGCAGGAGGCGTCGTCCATTTGGGCGGGCGCGGACAGGAGTCCCGGCTCGAGTGTCAGGCCTTTGACCGTCTTCTTGCCCAGGTAGCGCTCGGCGTGTGCCTTCCAGCTCTGCTCGGAAGGGTCGAGCGCCGGAAAGACGCACACACTGTCCGAGCAGCCGCGCGCGTACTCGACGAGCGCATCGTTGTCGGTGGGACCCACGTTCGGCGCACCGACGCGGCCGGGAATGACGGCAAGCGTGACGCCGGACGCACGGAGCTCCGACTCGAACACCACGGGCGTCGGCTCGTGCAGCACCGGAGAGCAGTGGGGAAAGCCGAAGCCGCGGCCCATCTCCGCGGTCCGCTCCGGCTGCGTATACATTGCGGCCTTCTCGAAACCGGCGATCGGCGGCCTCACACGAAAGTCGATGACACGCATCCCAGTCATCCTTTCAGACCAAGCAGCTCGGCGGCGTTCTTATAGAGCACGCGGTCGATCACCGACTCCTTGAGCGGAAACCTGAGGAACGTGTCCACGCCGTCCTTGAACGGCAGTAGCGGGTAGGCGGTTGCGAACAGGAAGCGCTCGGCCATGAAGCCGTTCGCGGCGTTGATGTAATCCTGCGCGCCGGGCATGCCGCCGAAGATGTACATATCCGGCGAGAGCCAGATGTTGGGCCGGCGGTAGCAGACGTGAATCATCTGCGCCGCCCACGGCCAGTTGCCATGCCCCGAGATGATCTTCATGTGCGGAAAGTCGCGCGCGACGCGGTCGATATGCTCGGGCGAGGTGTATGTGACGTCCGGCCCCGCGTTGCCGCCCGCCATGAAGAGGACCGGGACCTTGAGATCCTGACAGTGAGCGTAGAGCGGATACATGCGCGCATCGTCGAGATGCATCGGGTTGCTGGAGAGGCCGGGCTCGATGACCAGACCTTTCATGCCCATCGTCACGGCCGCGTCGATGGCGGCGATGGCTTTGCGGCAATCGACAGGATCGATGCCGGCGTAACCGATGAGTCGATCGGGTCGTCGAGCGACGATCGCAGCAATGTCGTCGGCCTCGATCGTTCCGAGCACCGGCGAGATGCGACCAGGCACCACGCCCCACTCCACCCCCGCTTCGTCCATCTCCTCGAGCATCAGATCGAACGACGCCTCGCGCACTGACCGCGGAAGCGTAAACCCGATGCCGCGCGCCATGTGCTCGGTGCGCGCGAGGTTGGCGTACATGACCATCTGGAGGAATGCCTTCATCGGCGGACGAAGGCGGAAATCGATGACTCTCATGGTGTGTCTCCATCTCAATCGATCTTCGCGCCGGATGCTTTGACGGCCTTGCCCCAGCTCGCGAGCTCCGCCTTCACGAAGCGATCGAAGTCGGCGCGGCTGTCGCCGATCGTCGTCATCGTCAGTTCCTGGAACCGATTCTGCGTTGCCGGGGTATTGAGCAACCTCACCACTTCGTTGTTCAGCCGATCGAGTATCGGCGCTGACACGCCCGCCGGCGAAAAAAGGCCGGCCCACGCGATCACGTTGAAGCCTTTGATGCCTTGCTCGTCGAGCGTCGGCACATCGGGTAAGAACGGCGAGCGCTTGATCGAGCTGATGCCGAGCGCGCGCACCTTGCCGGCCTTGATGTGCGGCACCGTTGCGGGCAGCGTATCGGCCAGCATGACGATGCGGCCACCGATCAGGTCCGACATGCTCGCCGCCGCCCCTTTGTACGGCACGTGCGTAGCCTTGATCCCGGCAGCCCGCACGAACATCGCCTGAAGGATGTGATGAGTACTGCCGTTCCCGGATGAGCCGTAGCTGATCTCATCAGGACGCTGCTTCGCGATTCTGATGAGGTCCGGAATCGTCTTTGCTGGAAAGGAGGCATTCACGCAGATCACCATCGGCAGCGAGGCGATGTTCGTAATCGGCGCGAAATCGCGCAGCGTGTCGTAGCCGGGATTAGGATAGAGATGCGGATTGATAACCATCGCGCTGCTGCCGCCGATGAGAAGCGTGTAACCATCCGCGGGTGCTTTGGCGGCGATAGAGGTGCCCACCATGCTGCCGGCACCGGTACGGTTCTCGACGACGGTCTGCTGCCCGAGAATCGGCGTCAGACGTTCTGCCAGCAGCCGGCCGATGATGTCCGCGCCCTGCCCCGGCGGGAACGGCACGATGATGCGAACGGGTCTCACCGGCCATTCCTGTGCCGGCACCGCAGCCGAAAGGGCCAATAGCCAGGCCAGCGCGGCGACACGCATCACGGTCGCACCGTAGTCTCCTCGCATGACTCCTTCTCCTACGCTGCTCGCCGAAGACGCAGGCCCACGTCGAAGCTCGTTATGCCCCTTTTCGGTGCACTGGGCACATGCGCTCATCTGTCTAGCGCTGATTCGGGCTAGCGAGCGGAAACCAGGCTCGGTTCGAGCCGCCTGCAACACCGCACTAAGGCCACGACTTCTTCACGCAATGAAGACGAATACGACAATTGGGACGAGTACTACGTCAACCGTTTGGTCGAGTCGCAAGGATCCTTCTCGCACAGCCTACTCAGGTTTGATGCCAGCCTGCTCGATCACTTTACTCCACTTCGCGGTTTCGGATTCGCCCTCCGCGATCGTCGGCAGATTCGGCGCTGCCGGGGACCGGTTCGCGCTGGTGAGCCCCAGCGGGCGCAACCTGCCGGACTGGACGTGCGGCAACACGGCGACCAGGTTCGCGAACGTCAATTGGACCTGGCCACCGATTACGGCAGTGACGGCGGGTCCACCGCCGTTGTACGACACGTTGGTCATTTTCGTGCCGGCGAGCAAATTGAAGAACTCGGCGGCGAGATGGAACGGACTTCCTACGCCTGCCGAGGCGTAGTTGAGCTCACCTGGTCGTGCTTTTGCGAGCGCGACGAGCTCCTTCACTGTCTTGGCGGGCAGCGACGGATGGACGACCAGCAGATGAGGCACCCCGGCAATGAGTGTAACCGCGTCGAGGTCGCGTATCGGATCGTACCCAAGAGACTTGTAGAGGCTGGGGCTCGTGGCGAGCGTAATGGTCGCGAGCAGCATGGTGTAGCCATCCGCCGGCGACTGTGCAGCCAATTGCGCGCCGATATTCCCTGAGGCGCCGGGCCGATTGTCGACGATCACCTGCTGCTGCCACGCTTCGGATAGCTTCTGCCCGATCGCGCGTGCAAAGATATCGGTACCGCCGCCTGGCGGCCAGGGCACGATAACGCGTACCGGTTTCATGGGGTAGCTCTGCGCCGAAGCCGTTGTGCTCGTGCATGCCAAGGCTATGGCGGCAAGCAGATGGGTCCTCGTCATTGCGCCTCCTCGCGCAAGCATGCTCACGGAGCGTCTCTATAGCTTGAAAATTCGCTTCGCGTTCGCGAGGAGGATCTTGAGCTCGGGATAGCGTGTCGCCACGCGGTCGACGTACAGCGGGTTCGACGCCTCGATGTCCGGTCCTGCATAAGGTCCGCTCATCAGGTTCACCGGTACGTCGAGCTCGAGGCACTTCTCATAAATCGGATACATGCGCGGATCATCAGGGTGCGACTGTAGCGCGCGGCCCGGTTCAACGAAAATGCCTTTGAGCCCGAGCGCGCGAATGCATCGCTCCGTCTCTTTCACGGCATCGTGGGCCGTGTTCGAGGGATCGATTCCCGCGACGCCGATGAACTTGCCTGGGTATTCGTCCTGAAGCTCGGCGATCCGCTCGTTGCGTATGAATGCCGCGTTGAACTTCTTTCCCATGAATACTTCGGGACTATTACGTCCCTGCACGACTGCGACATCGATGCCTGCCTCATCCATCTCCTCGAGGTACAGCGCCATCGAGCCCTCGCAGAACGCCCGGGATACTTCCCTCGCGCCGGTGCGTCTGCCATGCCATGTGATGCGCGGGATGTCGAAATACCGGCGGAATTCTTCCAGTGGAGGCCGGCACCGCACGTCGATGATCATCGTCGTCCTTGCCTAATCGAGACCGAGCACGCGGGCTGCATTCTTGAAAAGAATCTTGTCGCGAAGTTCTCCAGTCAGATCCCACTCCATGAATGCCTCCAGGCTTTCCTTGAGCGGACGGCTCGGATATGCCGTGCCGAAGAGGAGGCGATCGCCGAGAAAGAATTTCGCCGCCTTGATGTATTCCTCGGCGCCCGGCGTGTTGACGCTGTTCATGTAGAGGTCAGGCGAGACGTACACGTTCTCCCTGATGAACGCGACTTCCATCATCGGCATGATATTCGGCCATGCCGCATGCGAGACGACGATATTCAACCGTGGAAAGTCCTTTGCCACCTTGTAGACCGATGTCGGCGAGCCGTACGAAAGATCGTGGCCGACCATGGCGGCCAAGTACCCACTCAGCGTGATCGATATAGGAATGCCCAGGTCCTGGCAGCGCTCGTACAGCGGATACAAGCGCGGGTCGTCCGAGTACATGGCCTCGACACCGGCACCCGGCTCGATCGAAGCGCCGACGAATCCCGGTGCCTTCGCCATGCGATCGATTTCCTTGACGCCCGCTTCGATGTCACGGAGATCGATGCCGGCCAATCCTACGAAGCGATTGGGATGCGCTGCGATGGCTTCGGCGATCTCGTCGTTCGGCACTGCTCCGTGCGGCGGCGCGGATTGACGTCCCATGATGACGCCCCATGTGATACCGGCAGCGTCCATCTCGTCGAGAAGATCCTGCATTGACTGTGTCTGCACCGATTTCGGACGAGGAAACCCGTACCGCGTCGGGTAGTAGGCCGTGCCCTCAGTGAACTGAGCGGTTTTCTTCCAGGACTCGAGCGGCGGCCGCAGCCGCATATCAATGACTGTCATGTTATGGGTCGATGCGTCGCTCGCGCGAGGCGAGCGCAGGTTCGAGGTATCGGCGAAAGAGCGGCGGGTTCGCTGTCATGGGCGAAGCAGCGAAGCTTCCAAGCTCGGTTGCATCGTTCACAACGTGCAACACCGAAAGTTGCATACGCCAAGTATTGTTCTACGCCCCCTGGAGTCCCCTTGTCAAATCGTTCACAATGTGCTCGATGAAGAAGGCCGCTACACCTCGGCACCGCTCGGGGACGCAGAGCGTGGAACGTGCGTTTGCAATCCTGATGACCGTAGGTGCGAACATGTCCCTCGGCGCGAGGCTCGCAGACATCATGCAGGCCGACTCAATCGGACCACGACGTACCGGTTGCTCAAGTGCCTTGCTCGTCAAGGCGCGGTCCGCATCGAAAGCCGCGGCAGATACTTTCTCGGGCCGCTGCTGCTGGAACTGGCGATAGCCGCACGCCAAAACCAGCGGCTGAAGGAAATGTACGCGCCGACGCTGAGGCGTATCGCGGAAGCAACCGGAGACACGGTATTTCTTCAGTTGCGCAGCGGCATCGAGTCCGTGTGCATCGATCGATGCTTGGGCACCTATCCGGTCCAGACGTTGATCGTCGACGTCGGTACCCGCCGGCCGCTCGGCGTCGGCGCCGCCGGGGTGGCGATTCTCGCCGCCTCGCCGGCACAAGAATCGGACAGAATCATCAAAGCGAACGCCGCGAGCTTTTTGCTTCTCGGCACGAGCGCGGCTACGGTGAGCAAAGCCGTCCGGACCGGACGCGAGCGTGGCTACGTGTCCGCTCCCGTCCCCGGAGTGCCGGGCGTCAAAGCGATCGCGCTGGCGATCAAGGACGAGGAAGATGATGTATTCGCGGCTATTGCCGTCGCGGGGATCGATCGACGGATGACGCGTACGCGCCAGTCTGAGCTCGTGAACATTGTGCGGCGAGAGTTGAGAGCCACCACGAAGCGGTACATGGCCGAACGAGAGGAAATGGCCTCGGACATTGTCGAACAACGTCGAAGGCGCGGTGCCATCGGATCAAAGTCTGCCTGAAGCCCTCCAGCTCGTATGACTTTGCCCCAACCGTGGTCATTTCGGCTTGATAGACCCGCGAGCCCGATCGCATGACGAGACTGTGCGAGTTGACGGCTTTGCCGCCGTAGGGCATCGCGAGGAGGTCCGATCTGCGCTGGTCAATTACGTCCGGCCAACGTCTTGTTCCACTTCTCGTGGTCGCTCCGGATCAAGGCGGCGAATTCCTGCGAAGAGGACGCTGCGGCGATCAGTCCCTGCAGCTCCAGGGGTTGGGCAATCGCCTTGTCCGCAAGCGCCTCCCGCAACGCTGCGTTCAGGTGGCTGACGTAAGGCTCACGAATGCGAGCTCGACTTCGCCGCCGAGCAGTGCGGTCACGACCTGTGCTCCCCTTGTACGGCACCTGGACGAGCTACACACCGGTCATCGATCGCAGCAACTCGCCGGAAAGATAGCCGGTCGAGCCCGGTCGGACGCCTGCAAGCAGGCGCTGCGTGCGCTCGACACAGTGAATGTGCACGGTCTGGTCGCAACCTGCGCACGGCTGACCACGCCGCCTGACTGCGTCCACCCGACTGGGCGCCGCGATGCCCGTAGAGGACCTGCGCTCGCGGGCACGGATCGAGCGCTCTGGGGAGCTGGACTCGTGGCCCCGATGCAGCCAAATTACAGTAACGCTGCTACGCAAGCGGACGCTTCGGAGAGTGGGCAGCCCCTTGGCGGCGGGAAGCCAGCGTAGTCTAAGCGACGGCGCGGCCGGGGAAAAGCCATCGCATTATCGAGCGGGGGCCTCTTCGCAGTGTGCTTTAGTCGATCTTAATATTGACCTCCTTGATGAGCTGAGCCCATCGGGTCCTGTCTTCCTGAATGAACTTCACAAAATCTGCCCGTGAAGCGCTGGCGACCGGAACAAGACCCGCTGCATTCTGACGCTTGATCAAGTCCGGATGCTTAATGGCTCTCGTGATCTCCGCGAATAGCCGATCGACGATGCGGGCGGGCGTCTTGGCTGGCACAAAGATCCCGTCCCAATTGCTGATTCCAAACCCAGGCACTGTCTCGGAAATTGCGGGAAGGTCTGGGACCAATTCCTTCCGGTCGGCTGTAGCGATGCCGAGCGCGCGCAGTTTGCCCGACTGTAGATGAGGCACTGCAACGACGTAGGTGGGAAACATGACGTGCAGATCGCCGGCCAGCAGATCGACCAAGGCAGGTCCGCCTCCCTTGTATGGGACATGGGTCATTCGCACACCCGTGAGTCGTTTGAAGAGCTCGGCCGCGAGATGGTCAGTCTGGCCAATGCCGGAACTGCCGAAGCGCACCTCCTTGGCCTTCTTTGCCCAAACGATGAACTCTTGGACGTTGCTTACGCCGGTCGACGGGTTGACGACGAGAACGTTCAGGGCCTCGGCGACCAAAGTTATGGGAAGGAGGTCGCGCTGTGGGTCATACGGCAGTGTATCGTACAGTGACGGTGCCACGCTGATTGCGCCGGGTGTTCCAATAAGGAGCGTATAGCCGTTGGGCTCTGCGCGCGCCAGCATCTCGGTAGCCAGTCGGCCCGCAGCGCCAGGCCGGTTGTCAACGACCACCGTTTGACCCATCTGCGCGGACAGCTGCTGCCCTATCGTTCGACCTATGGTGTCGGCGGCACCACCAGCGGGAAAGGGAACCAATATTCGGATCGGCCGGGTTGGATATCCTTCCTGGGCATACCCGTACGAGGTCGCCAATAATCCATAGCAAGCGATCCGGAAGACGAAATGTAGAACCAGCTTTGCTGTCGTCATCACGAACTCCATTGTTTTTCCGCCGTTGACTTGCTCGAAGGCTTATTCAGATCTTGAGGCCCGCAGCTTCCACTGTGCCTCGTCGACAGTTCTCAATGCTGCTATCGCTGTTCGTCCTGTCGGCATGTCGATCGTCCGGTAGTATCGATAGACATAGCGGTGAATGTACAGCGGGTTTGTAAGAACGTCCGTTTGTCCAGGCGATCCATGCCGTCCTATACTCAAACGCCGGTCCTCGCAAGAAGGAAGACGCCATGCTGACGAAAACTGCGCGTGCAACTGCAAATGGCTGCGCCCTCTTTGTATTCGCGTCTCCCGTGCTGGCGGCTCAGGAGACCTACCCCAACAAGCCGGTCCGCATCATTGTGCCTGTTACGCCGGGCGGCGGCGGTGATATCACATCGCGCGCCGTCGCGCAGAAGCTCAACGAAGCCTGGCGGCAACAGATAATCGTCGACAACCGTCCCGGCGCAGGGGGTATCGTGGGGCTCGATATTCTGGCGAGGTCGGCGCCGGACGGCTATACGTTCGCACTTGGTGGCATTGGGCCGCTTGCGGTCAACCAGAGCCTCCACAGCAAGCTACCTTACGACCCACTGAAGGACTTCTCACCGATTACACGCGCGGTTTCGGCGCTCAACGTGCTGGTGGTCCATCCTTCGGTGCCGGTCAACTCGGTGAAGGACTTGATTGCCTACGCGAAAGCCAATCCCGTCAACTTCGGTTCGTCCGGGGCGGGACGTGCCGACCACTTGGCGGGCGAGCTCTTCAACCTCATGGCCGGTGTTCGCATGCAACATGTCCCTTACAAGGGCGGCGCGCCTGCGATGGTGGATCTCGTCGCTGGAAACCTGCAGCTCATTTTTGCGACTGTTTCGACTGCCGCCACTCATATGAAGTCGGGGAGGATACGTACCATCGCAGTCACCGCCGCAAAGCGGGTCAGTCTCTTTCCGGACTTGCCGACTGTGGCGGAGTCCGGCGTACCGGGATTTGCCGTTGATAACTGGTACTCGTTCGTCGCACCGGCAGGGGTGCCCCGACCGATACTCGCCAAGTTGCACGGCGAGATCAACCGTGTCCTCGGACTATCCGATGTGAAAGACCGTCTACAACCGCTCGGTATCGTGCCCTTTCCCTCCGAGTCGCCCGAGGATTTCCGGCGCTATATCGCCTCCGAAATCGAGAAGTATGCGAAGCTCGTCAAGGCTGCCGGCTTGAAGGCCGATTGAACGCTGAGCTGCCGGCTGAGACATGGCGTGCAGCTTACCAATGCCTTGTCATGCAAACTCGACATGGGATGTACGGTACGGCAGCTGTATCGTTCGGGGCACATGCCGCGCACGCCAGCAGCACGTGCGCCGCGCTCCGGTGCTGGCTCTATGCCGTTGCGCTGCAATACGTTGGATGCCCACGTCCGATCTGGTGGCTCAGGTTCGCCAAGCGCCCCCCTGATTCGGTGTAACGGGAGCTGATGAACCCAGGACGAGACAATCATCAGCAAGTATGCGAGAAGGGCCGGCATGGAACCCATGTCTGATACCGCGAGGTGTCGCGCGAATAATTGAAAACTACGCGCTAAGAGACCCTAGGGCGTTCCGGACGGAATGGCGATCCCTGCGTAGTCGTCGGGACCGAGCGGTGAAGAGGGCTCGACGCCGATCATCCGCATGTAGCCGTAAGTGCCTTCGAGCCGAAAAGCCGCCATCGACAGCGCGCGGGTCAGCAGGTCGTACACCGAGCTCGTCCCGAAATAGGTTTCGACCGGCCTATCGAGCCACTCGCGCCTGTGCGTGATGAGCTCTTCAACTTTCGTCAGCACCTGCTCGCCATAAGCAGCGATGTCCGCGCTGGTCCGGCAGAGGTTGGACCGGCTCATGTAATCGTCGACCATGTCGGCCGTGAACTCGCCGCCATCGACGACGCGGATGAAGTCTTCAGCACGATCGAAAATGTGCCACGTCAACTGGCGCAATGTGCGCCGGCGCCCCGGCGTGGTCCAGTCGAGATCAAGCTCCGGAATTTGCAGGACCGCCCGCTGGGCGGCGCGAAAGACGAGCCTGTACTTTTCCAGCAGTTCATCCGGGGGAAGCGCCCCTTTGGCGTCTGCCGACAAGCCGACCAGATCGCGCAGCGCCGCAACGTCGTAGCCCTGAACGCCGCGATCGCCTACGACCGTCACCGGTACGATTCTGAAGCCGAGCGCGCGTATCGTGCGGGCTGCGTCCGCGTCGGCGTCTACGTTGTGATCGGTGAACGCGATCCTGTTGGACGAAAGAAACTCTTTCGTGCTCGCACAGGAGAATCAGCCCGGGTGCGAATAGACTTTGACCTCAGACACGAGGACTCCTTCTGGTTTCCCGCTTAACGCTTCGCCAGTCCCAGACGGGCAAGCGTTTGCCGGAATTGCGCCGTCTGGCCTTCGAGAAACGCGCTCATCTCGCTACTTCTCAGAAACTTAGGCTGCCACAGGCTCTGCGCGACGCTTTTTTCCAGTCATTGGTCTCGATCATCACGGCCAAAGCATTTTTCCAGTATTGGGCGGCGCAGCTATGATAGGCACCGGGCCAATCATGACATCTACGTGGCCGCCCAGCAGCGCTGCGATGATATCACCGCCGCCGAAGATGACGATCTTGAGCTTCTTGGCATCAGCTGCGGCCGCATTTGCGGCTAGCGCGAGCGCGATGTGGTCGTGGCTGCCGATGCCTGGGGCGATGCCGACAGTCAGCGTCTCAGGGGCTTGCCGTATCCGCTCCAGGAGCTGTTTTCCATTCCGGATCGCCGAGCCCGACGGGACGGAAAACGCATTGCTCTCCGCGATCAGCAGGCTCACTGGCGTGACGTCGGTATACGCGACGGAACTGGTGCCTGTCAGGTCGCCGGTGAGCATCGTGGGCAATGTCCCTGCAATATAGTGAGAGGTGGCCCCGGCGAGTTGGACATCGCAGGCACCATCGACAACGCCAAGTGATGATTGCGACGCGCCAGACCCGGCGCAGATCGTCTCGAGATCCCGGAGGATTGCCTAATTCGCCCTAATCCCCGCCGCGCGCACGACCTTCGCCCACTTCTGCGCTTCGGCGCGCCTGAACGCTTCTCGCTCGTGATCGCGATCGCGCGCAGGCGGTTGTTGCGCACGTGCGGCGCCGCGCTGAGCGAGCTCGAGATCATGAACTGTGTGCGCCCGCCGATCGTGTCGGTGAGCGCAGGACCGGTCCCCTTGTACGGCACGTGCGTCACCTTGACGCCCGCATGCATCGTGAGGAGCTCCATCGCGAGGTGTCCGAGCGTGCCCACGCCCGAGTGCGCGTAAATGAGCTCGCCGGGCTTCGCTTTCGCCATCGCGATGAGATCGCCGAAGACTTTAACCGGCATCTTCGGATGGACGACGACGAGGCTCGGGGTCTGCGCAGCCAGTGCGACTGCGACGAAATCCTTCTCGGGGGAGTACGGCAGCTTCGGATAGACGCTCTCGTTGATCGAGTGCGTCGCGATGGTTCCCATCACCAGCGTATAGCCGTCGGCCGGCGCCTGGGCAGCGAGCGCGGTGCCGATATTGCCGCCCGCGCCCGGCCGGTTGTCGACGATGACCTGCTGTCCCCAGTATTCAGTGAGCTTGACGCTGATCGCGCGCGCGAGCACGTCGGTGGGGCCCGCAGGCGGAAACGGTGCAATCATCCGCACCGGCCGCCAAGGGTATGTGCCCGACGTCTGCGCGTACACCGGTGCTGTTGCCAGGAGCGCGAGCCCCAATACCACCGCACCGCCGCCTGCCTTGATTCCACCGCGCATCACGCCACTTCCGCTCGGGTCGCGCCTGCGAGTGGCGGCACGCCCATGCCGATACCCTGCCGGTAGCGATCGGCGAATTCGGGGGCGAGCCTGCGCCCGTTCGGATTGTTGAGCCACAGGCGCAGCATGTGGCGTTTGCGGTCGGGCTCCGGCCATTCTTCATATGCGGTGCGCGAATGCGGCACCATGTGGTTGTTGCAGAACTGCATGTCGCCCGGCTCGAGCATCATGTCCAGACGCACGTCCTCGCGCGCCGCGGTCTCGTTCAGGAACGTCATTGCTGCAGTCTCCTCGTCGGTGAAGCTCATTCCCGCTTTACGCGCTGCCGTCACGATCGCGGTATGAACATAACGGCACGAAAGCCGCCCTTCGAGCCAGCTGTAGACCGGTATGCGGTGCGGCGTGAGGGGCGAGACGCCCGGAAGCTCCTCACCGCGCAAATCGTAATGGAAGCCCCGCGCGAGCACTTCGACATGCTCCGGATGCTTTGCAAGCACCTCATTGTACAGCGTCATCGCGCTCGCCAGACGCGATACGCCGCCGGACTTCGCCTTGCGAAAGGAGAGCAGGCCGACGCTATCGCAGTTGTGAAAGAAAAGTTCGGCGTCCGTCTGGTAGGCGCGCACATTCCTGTCCATGTACTTCAGGCCTTTGCGAGCTCATTCCCAAGCGACGGCAACTAGAAATGCTCGGCGGCGGATCTGCGTAAGCATGACCGGATTCGCGCGCCGACGCGCGAGCGCCTCGTCGATGTCCGCGATCGCTGCGGGCGTGAGGGTATGTATCCAGTCTTTGCGCTCGGCGAGATCGCAGCCTTTCCACGCGCTGCGATCGGTGATGGGTTTGCCCAAAACTTCGCGCACTGCAGATTGCATGCGCACTCCTCCTAAATGACGCGTTTGCAGCCCGTCCTACATTGGTCGTATCGCGAATCTACAATCCTGCAGCGCATACTACATACTATAATGCGCTCTCCCTCAGTGTCACAGCCAGATCGTGAGCGTTCCCCCGCCTTCCCTGTCGCAGACCCTGCCTGAAAAGCTGGCGATGAAGCTCGCGGAGCAAATTGTCGCCGGCCAATATGAACCAGGAGAACCGCTCGTAGAAGCGGTGGTCGTGATCTACCAAGTGCGGGCTGCACACATCGGCCTGCGCGCGCCCTGGATCGCCGAAGATCCGGCGCGAGGCGATCTCATAGCACAGGTCGAAGCGCCGATCGCGCGTTTGGTCGAGCTCGCCAAAACCGACAGCCGCAGCGAGGAATACATTGCACGCGCGCACCGGATCAATCAGGTACTCACTGGCAGGGTGAGCAACCGCCGGCTTCGCTCGATGCTCGAGGGCCTGACGCTGCAGGCGATCCGTTACACGCGGCTTGCGCTGGCTACGCGCGAGCGCCGCCGTGAATCATCTCGTTCGTGCAAGCAGGCCATCAGGACCGGCAACGGCGAACGTGCCGAAAAAAATCGCCTCGGTGATTTCCCTCGGCACCCGCGACACGGCGATCAAACATCTCAAGCAGAAGGAGCGTAGGAAATCAGCATGAAGCAACTCACATCACGCATTGCCCTCGGATTCGTCTTGGCCGCTGCGACTTTTGCGGCGACCGCGCAGCAGTATCCCGCGCGCCCGCTCAACGCAAGCGTCAATAAGTCCCTGCGCCACGAGCTTCTTGTTGCGCATGAGGCTTTTGGCGTAGAGCGACTGTCCTTCGAAATGCATACCCGCAAGGCGTATCGGATCGCCCTCGAGCGCCTCGACCTTGATGACCTCGGCACCGAAATCCGCGAGCAGCCGCGCGCACAACGGCCCGGCGATCGTGGTGCCGAGCTCGAGCACGCGCACGCCTTCCAGTGCGCGCGGTGTATGGTCTTTGTTATCCGTCATTTCGCAGTCTTCGCCAGACCCAACTCCGTGAGCGCGCTCTCGAGTTCGACGTACTGCTCGTCCAGGAACTTGCGCGTCTCTGCGCCGCTCATTTGGTGGCTATCGCGGTGATGCTTCGCAACGTCGGCTTTCCATTCGTCGGTCTGCGCGAGCGCCCCCAGTGCGGACTCCCAGTATTTCACCTGCGACGGTTCGATGTTGCTCGCTGCGGCCATGCCGCGCCATCCGGAGAACGCCGCCCGGGCGCCTTGTTCGCTCCAGGTCGGGATAGTGGCGAGGGCGCCCTGGAGGCGGCGCGGGGCGCTCACCCCGATTACGCGCACCCGCCCGGCCTCGAGGTGCGGGAGCACCGTCCCGAAAGTCGATGCGGCCACGTCTACGTGCCCCCCCAGAAGCGCGGTCAAGGACTGCCCCGATGATTTGAAGGTGACGACCTTCATCCTCTTGATATCGACGCCGGCCGCTTTCATCGGCAAGGCGATACCCATGTGGATATGGTTGCCAATGGCGGTTGCAACCGCGACGCTCTGGGAATCGGGCGCGGCCTTGAGTCGCTCGATCAGGTCCTTGCCGTTCTTCAAAGGCGAGTCTGCCTTGACGGACACGAAGATGTATTCGTCAAATAGCATGCCCACGGGCGTGAAGTCGGTGTGGCGAAACCTCGTCCTGCCCATGATGTGGTTGGTCAACAGCGTCGGCGCAAGCATGAGCAGGTAATGGGGATCGCGGGCGTGCTGGCTCATGTAGTCGTATGCGATCGCGCCGCCGCCGCCCAGCTTGTTCATGACGACTACCGGGGAGACTATTCTGCGTTGCTGCCAGATCGCCTGGATCGCGCGTGCTGTGAGGTCCTGATTGCCGCCCGGACCCGCGCTCACGACGACTTCCACGTTGCGCTGCGGACTCCATGCAGACTTCTGGGCCTGAGACTGCTGCATCGTCGCTGCGGCAGCGAGAACTACAGCGAGAAAACAGCGCGCGCGCGCAAGCGCGGCGCAAGGTGCTTCAGTACTCATATTCATCGAAATCCTTCCTCCTGTTGGACCGGTGCGCCGCAAGCGGGCTCGCGATCCTTCGTGCATCGAACGGTTGCGCAATGGTCGAGGCGGGCTCCAGCACGCACCAGCCACGCGCGTAACGCACCTGCCCGGTGCTTTAGGCTATGCACATCGCGATCAATCGACCTTAG
>WHTS01000121.1:1309-17109 GCA_009377585.1 Betaproteobacteria bacterium | reverse complement strand
TACTCAACGTGGTCGATTTCGGCATGTCGCCGGTGGAGGCCGTGACCGTGCCGCGCATCCATTGCGAGGGCAAGGGCATCCATGCCGAGGCGACGATTCAAGGTGCGGTCGTCGAGGCGTTGCGTGCCATGGGGCACAAGGTCGTGCACAGCCCGCACAGCTTCGAGCCCATCATGTCCCGGGCGCACGTCATCTCGACCATCGGCGGGCGCATGCGCGGCGGCGCCGACCCTCGCGGCGGCGCAGGCGTAGGCTATTCCTGGTGACCAGGGGGACCGCGGGGTCAGGTCTTGCCTGTTGCACCGTCTTGCGCTCCACTGGCAAAGAGCTCCGCAATGCAACGAGCAAGACCTGCCCCCCCCCAAAGGAGACAGCGATGAGCGATGCCGTAGCGCGCGAGAATATTTTCCCGGTGGGGATATCGAAGCCGACCGGGCATTGGACCACTGTCACGACCGCCCGTCCCGGCAAGCTGGTGTTCGTCTCGGGCCTGACGGCAAAGAACGAGCGAGGCGAGATCGTCGGCGTGGGCGACATCGGCGCGCAAACGCGTCAGGTATGCGAGAACCTGCAGGCCGCGATACGCGCCGCCGGCGGCACGCTCGCCGACATCGTCCGCGTCGACGTCTTCATCAAAGAGATGACCGGCTTCAAGGAAATTCACGAAGTGCGGCGACAGTATTTCGGCCCGACCCCGCCGGCATCCACGATGGTCGCTGTCTCGGCGTTCACGCATCCGGACATGCTGATCGAGATCAATGCCATTGGCGTGTTACCCTAGTTTCGGCGGTCCGAATCCAGAACTGCTGCCTGTGCACTGCCGGTCCCGCTATCCTGCTCGAAGGTGCCGAGAACAGGCCATGATATCTTGCCGTGATGCGATCGAGGATACGCTGACGACGCTGCGTTCGGAACGCGCAGGCTTCGTAACACCCGAACGTAGTAGGCGAGCAGAACCATGCCGATGACTGTCACGATCGACGCGGGCGACGCAGCAGGATATCTCCATGCCGTAGTCCGGGGCGAGTTCTACCTGGAAGAAGCGCAACGAACCTTTCTGGAAGTGCTGGAGGTCGTCGTACGGGATCGTTTCCTTCGCGTGCTCCTCGAAGGCGTAGCGATCACGGGGGAGCCGACCACCATCGAGCGCTTCTATTACGCGAAATTCGCCGCGGCTGCCGTCGCCCTTTCGACCGATCAGGATGCGACTGTCAGTCCTCGATTCGCCTACGTCCTGAAGCGCCCCGTACTCGATCCGCTGAGGTTCGGTGAGAACGTCGCGGTCAACCGAGGCATGAACATCAAGGCCTTCGAAGACCTCGAGGCGGCCCGCCGTTGGCTGGGCCTGCTACGAGAGAATTGAATAGGGGCTGGATGCTCCCGTTCCGGTGGTCCATCTGCTATCCTGACTCCGTCAAGCCGACAAGGAGGGCATCATGAAATATCGCAAGCATGAAGCCAAGGAATACGCCCGCGACTCCCTGAAGGGTGTATGGACCGCGCTGCCGTACAACTTCACCGAGGACGACCGGCTCGACGAAGCGGCCATCGCGTACAACCTGGAGCACTCCATCTCGAAGCTGAAGGTCGCGGGCCATTACTGTTCGGGCAATGTCGCCGAGTTCTGGGCGCTGACCAACGAAGAGCGCATGCGCGCTCACGAGATCAACGCCGAGATCAACAAGGGCCGCGTGCCCCTGATTGCCGGCTGCCATCACCAGAATCCGTATGAAGTCGTGAAGCTCTGCCAGCATGCCGAAGCGGTCGGCATCGATTTCGCGATCGTGCTCACACCGTACCAGGCGGCGCACTGCGACGATGCGGTGTACGAGTTCTATCGCTTCATTGCCGAGCACACCAACATCGGCCTGATTCTCTTCAACATCCCCGCGCACTACTACCCCATCTCGGTGCCGCTGGCGAAACGCCTGGTGAAGATCCCGAACATCTGCGGCTTCAAGCAAGGCGGTCCGCAGCCGGCCGCCACCATTCGCCTGCGCCAGGTGGTCGGCTCGGAGATCGTCGTGAGCGTCGCCGACGAAAACCCGTGGCTGCACAACATCGCCGTGTTCGAAGACCGCTGGCTGTTGAATTTCTGCCCGCACCTGTACCAGGTGCCCGGCTATCTGCCCGTGCACGACTACACCGAAGCGGCGCTGGCCGGCGACTACAACAAGGCGGTCGCGATCGCACGCAGCATCAATCCCGTTCGCGCGGTGCATGCCAAGTGGATCACCGGCTACGGCGGCGGCAACAGCCGGCTGCCCTCGCACGAGCAGAAGATCTGGATGGAGATGATCGGCATGAAGGGCGGCGGCGTGCGTCCGCCCTGCACCCGCATGACGCCCGAGGCCGAGCAGGAATTGCGCGCCGATCTGGAAGCGACCGGATTGCCGGCGAAAGCGCGGGCCGCGGCAGCAAGAGCGGAGGGCGAACGTCGCGCCGCTTAGCCTGAGCCGTAGCGGGGCAGCGCGGCGGCAGCCTTGCGCGATGCGCGTACTGCTTGCCGCCACAAGTTTCATCGCCGCTTGCCTCATCGCCGCTTCGGCTTTCGGCCAGGAGTTTCCGTACAAGCCGATCCGCATGGTTACCGAGCTCGCAGCCGGGACCGGTGGCAACATCTTTCTGCGGCGACTGCTGCCGGACATGTCCGCCGCGCTCGGACAGCCCGTCGGCCTGGACAATCGGCCCGGGGCGGGCGGCGTGGTCGCAGCCGAAGCCGTCATGCGCGCCGCGCCCGACGGCTATACCGTGCTCGCCGCGTCGCAGAACGCGCTCGTCATGGGCAGGTTCCTGTCGAAAACGAACAAGGTGGACGTATTCCGGGACTTCGTCCCGATCACCCAACTGTGGAAGGCGACGACGCTCCTCGTGGTCGGCCCGAGCTCGCCGGTGAAGTCGATCCCCGAATTGCTCGAGTACGCCAAGGCAGAAACGGGCAAGGTCTCGTACGGGACCTCGGGATTCGGCACCTCGCATCACTTCACCGGCGAAGCGATCCAACAGCTCACCGGGGTTCGATTGGTGCACGTTCCCTACAAGGGCGGTGTCGGTTCCATGCAGGCCGCCATGACGGGCGAGGTCGACGTCGCCATCGGTTTCGGCGCGACGGCGCTGCCGTTCGTGCGCACCGGCAAGGTGCGCCTGCTCGCCACCGTCCAGGGAAAACCCTTTGGCGGCATGCCCGACGTCCCTGCCCTGGCGGATGTCATATCGGGTTTCGAGCCGCCGCCGTCCTGGCTCGGCGTGTTCGGGCCAGCCGGTCTGCCGACGCGAGTGGTCGCGCGCTTGCGAAGCGGAATCATCGAATCGCTCCAGGCGCCCGGGACACGCGCAAGGAGCAGCGAGGAGGGACTGGAACTGGTCGGCAATTCTCCTTCCGAGTTCAGGGCGCAGCTCAGGAAGCAGACCGAGCTTATCGGACGCATCGCGAAGGCCATCCAGATCCAGCGAACCTCGCATTGAAAGGCCTTTGGCGCCAACGCGGCGAACATCGAGCAGCGGGTGTTCGACTCGCGACCGGCGCTCGTCGCCTGGCGGGCGGCGCAATCCGACGCTTGCCAGGCACGAATGGCGCTGGAGCGCCCAGGCACCCGTGCGCTGCCCGACGGGCATAGACTACTGCCAAGATCAATCTTGCTCGAGCCAGACCGGCCGCCGGCGTCATTCGGCCGTCGGCGCGGATCGCGCGGAGGATGCAACGATGCCTGCGCTCTCTTCGTCCATTCCGGATCCGTGGCCGAGCCTGCCGCTCGAAGCGTGGCGCGACACCTGTGCCACGCTGCAACTATGGACCCAGATCGTCGGCAAGATCCGGCTGGCGCAAACGCCGTGGGTCAATCATTCCTGGCACGTCACGCTATACGTGACGGCTCGCGGCCTGACCACCTCACCCATCCCGCATGGGGCCCGCGTCTTTCAGATCGACATGGACTTCGTGGACCATGCGCTCGAGATCCGGTCGAATGATGGCCCTGCGCGCGCTTTCCCGCTGCAGCCGCAATCCGTCGCCGCCTTCCATGCGCGCCTGATGGGGGAACTGAGCGATCTCGGCCTCGGCGTGCGCATCTCGGGAAAACCGAACGAAGTCCAGGACCCCATTGCATTCGCAGCCGACGAGACGCATCGGGCGTACGACCCGGAATATGCCAACCGTTTCTGGCGGGTGCTCGTGCAAGCCGACCAGGTCTTCAAGCGCTTTCGCGCCGGCTTCGTCGGCAAGTGCAGCCCCGTGCACTATTTCTGGGGCGCTCCGGATCTGGCTGTCACGCGGTTCTCCGGACGAACGGCGCCCGAACATCCCGGGGGCGTGCCGAACCTGCCCGACTGGGTGGCTCGGGAGGCCTATTCGCACGAGGTCAGCAGCTGCGGATTCTGGCCCGGCGGAGGCGCAATCGCGTACCCGGCATTCTATTCGTATGCGTATCCGGAGCCTGCCGGTTTTTCCGCGGCGCCGGTAAGGCCCGGCGGTGCTTTCTACAGCGAGGCGCTGCGCGAGTTCCTTCTGCCGTACGATCACGTGCGGGAGTCCAGCGCGCCGGACGACACGCTGCTGGAATTCCTGCAGAGCACGTACGACGCGGCAGCTACATTGGGTCGCTGGGATCGCAGCGCACTGGAACGCGACGGCGAGCCGAAGCGCGAGCGCTGACCGCTGTAGCGATACGGTGCACCGCGGCATTCGTCGGCCCGTCGCCGACAGGTGGAGAATGCGATGAGGACCTACCACGGCTCGTGTCACTGCGGCAGGGTTCGCTTCGAGGTCGATGCACAGATCGATCATGTCCGGGTCTGCGACTGCTCGATCTGCCGCCGGCGCGGTGCACTCAATCACCGCGTCCCCAAGGAAAATCTGCGCTTGCTGACGCCCTGGGACGAGCTGGTTCTGTACCAGTGGGGATCGCGAACCGCAAAGGACTACTTCTGCCCGGTATGCGGCATTCTACCCTTCCGGCGTCCGAGCGACCCGACTTCCCGGGAGCTGGACGAAGGCGTGCAGCCCTTCGATGGCTGGACGGTCAACGTCCGCTGCCTCGACGGCATCGACCTCGATTCGATTCCCGTGCGCCGGATATTCGGCAGCAGGATCGTGCACGATACCTGAAAGGGCTTGCGAACTCGGCTCGCAATGCAAGGGTCCCATGCGATGGAGGAGCAACCTTCCTGCGTGCAGAAAAGGAGATCCCCATGCCGGCAAGCACTCCCGCGGATATCTGCCGCATCTTTCGGCAAGCGATGGCCACAGGCGACATCGAAGCGGTGCTCGCAATCTACGATCCGGAAGTGGTTTTCCTGAACGAGTCGGGCGAAGCGATCAAGGGCAAGCAGCAGCTGCGCCAAGAGCTTGCCCCGCTGGTCGCAGCGAAGGCCGACTTTGCATTCGACATCAAGCAGATCGTCGAGTCCGCAGATATCGCGCTGATGCATACGCAGTGGCAGGTCTCGCACCCGCGGCCAACGTCCGTGTATGCGATCGAGGTCGCCCGGCGTCAGCCCGATGGCACATGGTGCTGGCTCATCGGCGACCCGTTTACCGTCGGCAAAGTCTCCGGCTCCCTGGCCCACGCACAGCTGGAACAGGACGACAGCGCCTAGATCAGTCCGAGCGCCACCATCGCGTTGGCAACCTTGATGAAGCCGGCGATATTGGCGCCGACCACGTAGTTGCCGGAGGCGCCGAATTCTTCGGCGGTCTCGTAGGTATCTTCGTGGATACGAGTCATGATCTCGTCGAGCTTCTTCTCGGTGAACTCGAACGTCCAGGAATCGCGGCTCGCGTTCTGCTGCATCTCCAGGGCGGATGTCGCCACACCGCCGGCGTTGGCCGCCTTGCCGGGGCCGTAGGCGATCTTCGCATCGAGGAAGATGCGAACGCCTTCGGGCGTGGTCGGCATGTTCGCCCCCTCGCCGACCGCGATGCAACCGTTCTTCACCAGGGTCATGGCGTCGCGGCCGTTGAGCTCGTTCTGCGTGGCCGAGGGCATGGCCACCTCGCACGGGATTTCCCAGATGTTTGCCGCCTTCGCGATAGTGCGCATCCTTGTGCCACTCGGCGTAGTCAGCGATCCGACGGCGCTCGACTTCCTTCAACTGCTTCACCAGGGCCAGGTCGATACCTCGCTCGTGGATCACGACCCCGTGGGAATCCGAGCAGGCGATCACCTTGGCGCCGAGCTCCTGCAGTTTCTCCATCGTGTAGATGGCGACGTTGCCCGCGCCCGAGACGATGCAGGTCTTGCCGTCGAGGCCGGTCTTGCGCGCCTTCATCATCTCGCGCACGAAATACACCGCGCCATAACCGGTCGCTTCGCGGCGCACCAGCGATCCGCCCCAGCCGATGCCCTTGCCGGTGAGAACGCCGGACTCGTAGCGGTTGGTGAGGCGCTTGTACTGTCCGAACAGGTAGCCGATCTCGCGCCCGCCGACGCCGATGTCGCCCGCCGGTACGTCGCAGTATTCGCCCAGATGGCGATGCAGCTCGGTCATGAAGCTCTGGCAGAAGCGCATGACTTCGGCGTCCGAGCGTCCTTTGGGATCGAAGTCCGAGCCGCCCTTGCCGCCGCCGATCGGCATGCCGGTGAGCGCGTTCTTGAACACCTGCTCGAAGCCGAGGAACTTGATGATGCCGAGATACACCGACGGATGGAAACGCAAACCGCCCTTGTACGGTCCGATCGCGCTGTTGAACTGAACGCGGAAACCGCGGTTGATGTGCACCTCGCCCCGGTCGTCCTGCCACGGCACACGGAAGATGATCTGGCGCTCGGGCTCGCAGATGCGCTCGATGATCTTCTGTTCGGAGTACTCCGGGTATTTCACCAGCACGGGGCCGAGCGACTCGAGCACTTCCTTCACCGCCTGGTGGAACTCGTCCTCGCCCGGATTGCGGGCGATGACCTGCCGATAGATCGCTTCGATGCGCTCGGAGAGTATTGTCGTCATAGCAAAGTCCTTAAAGCGTCGTGCCAAAGCTCGCAAGCGGCACGCCCAGGGGCGACTGCCCGCCATGTCCTGCCGACATGGAAAGTCATGGATGCGCGCGGTGCCAGCCCAATGCGCGCAAAGCCGGAAATTCGTTGTTCGCGCGGCGTTGACCACCCCGTCCGCGACTCAGTCGCGTCCCGCCCCTCCTCGACGAGGAGGGGAGACCACCCGTGCGCGCGCACAAAGCGGGGGATTCGTTGTTCGTGCGGAGTCGACCACCCCGTCCGCGACTCAGTCGCGTCCCGCCCCTCCTCGACGAGGAGGGGAGACCACCCGTCCGCGCGTCCTGCCCTACTTGTCAGGAGGGCAAGGCCAGGCAAGCGAGGCCAGGCGAGATCTTCTCCCCTCCTCGTCGAGGAGGGGTGCCGGCGAAGGAGGCGGGGTGGTCAGCTTGTAAGCCAGGCGCCGCGTCCCGCACGCGGCGCGTACAGCTCCGGGCGGGGAGCGCCCGGACAGCGAGCGGCAATTATAGGCATCAGACGCCCGCAGCCTTGATCTCGCGCAATTGTCCGCCCTGCTGCGCCACGTCGCGCAGCAGGTTCGACGGCCGCCAGCGCTCGCCGTAACGCTGATGCCACGCTTCGATCTGCTCGTACACCGCCTTCGAGCCGATCTGGTCGGCCCAGAACATGAGCCCGCCGCGATAACGCGGAAAGCCGAAGCCGTGCAGCCACATCACGTCGACGTCGCTCGCGCGCAGTGCCTTGCCTTCCTCCAGGATCTTGCACGCCTCGTTCACCGACGCGAACAGCAGCCGGCGCAGGATCTCTTCGGGCGTGAACGAGCGCTGCTCGATGCCCATCTCCTTCGCGACTTCCTGGATGACGCGCTTCACTTCCGGATCGGGGCGCGGCGTACGGTCGCCGGCCTCGTAGCGATACCAGCCGGCGCCCGTCTTCTGACCCTTGCGGCCCAGCTCGACCAGCCGGTCCGGGATCGGCAGCTTGCGGTAGTTTGGGTCGGCCGCGGCACGGCGCCGACGCGAGGCATAGCTGATGTCGAGGCCCGCCAGGTCGCCGACGGCAAACGGCCCCATCGGATAGCCGAAGTCGACCATCACCTTGTCCACCTCTTCCGGCGCCGCGCCCTCCTCGATCATCAGGTTCGACTCGGTGACCATCGGAGCGCGGCTGCGGTTGGCGACGAAGCCGTCGGTGTTGCCCGCCCATGCGGCGATCTTGCCGATCGAGCGGCCGAGCTTCATGGCGGTGGCGATGGTGGTCGGCGCGCTCTTCTGGCCGACCACGACCTCCAGCAGTTTCATCACATTGGCCGGACTGAAGAAGTGCGTTCCCGCCACCAGCTCCGGGCGCTTCGTCACGGAAGCGATGGCATCGATGTCGAGCGCGGAGGAATTGGTGTAGAGCAGCGCGCCGGGCTTCATCACCCCGTCGAGCTTCGCGAACACCTGCTTCTTGACGTCCATCTCCTCGAACACCGCCTCGATCACCACGTCGCAGTCGGCAATGGCGTCGTAGCTGTCCACCGATTGGATGCGCGGCAGGCGCTTGTCCATCTCCTCCTGCTTCAGGCTCCCGCGCTTCACGCTGGTGGCATAGTTGTCCCTGACGCGCTGCATGCCCTTCGCCATCGCATCCGGTGTCGCTTCCAGGATCTTCACCGGCATGCCGAAGTCGGCGAAGCACATGGCGATGCCGCCGCCCATCGTCCCGGCGCCGATCACCGCCACGGATTTGACCTCCGGCAACGGCGCGTCCTTGGCAAGACCAGGGATCTTCGATACTTCGCGCTCGGCGAAGAACGCGTAGCGCAAACCGCGCGCTTCGTCGGAATTCTCCAGCTCGGTGAAAAGCCGCCGTTCGGTCTTCACGCCCTCGTCGAACGGCTCGGACACCGCAGCCTCGACCGCGGCGATGCAGTGATACGGTGCCTTCTGGTTGCGCGCCTTGCGCGCGATCGATTTGCGCATCGCCTCGAACATGCCGGGATCGGATTTCGCTTCGGCGAGCTTGTCGGTCTTGTCGCGCACGCGCGGCAGCGGCCGGTGAGCGGCGATGCGCTTGGCGTACGCGATCGCCTCCTTGCGCAGGTCCTTGCCCTCGACCACCTCGTCGACGATGCCGAGCGCCTTCGCTTCCGGCGCCGGCACGTGGCGGCCGCTCACGATCATCTCCATCGCCGCTTTCGGACCGATCAAGCGCGGCAGACGCTGCGTTCCGCCGCCGCCCGGCAGGATGCCGATCAATACTTCCGGCAAGCCCACCTTGGCGCTCGGCACGGCGATGCGATAGTGGCACGCGAGCGCGTTTTCCAGGCCCCCGCCGAGCGCAAAGCCGTGAATGGCGGCGACGATCGGCCTGGTGCCCTGATCGAGCACGTCGTAGGTGCGCCGTGCCGGCGTCGCTCGCGGCTTGCCGAACTGGCGGATGTCCGCGCCGGCGATGAAGCTGCGGCCCGCGCCCATCAACACCATGGCTTTCACATCGGGGTCCGCTTCCCCGCGCTCCACCGCCGCGATGATGCCTTCGGGCACGCCGGGACTGAGCGCGTTCACCGGCGGGTTGTCGACGGTGATCACGCCGATGCCGTCTTCGACTTCGAAGTGTACGAGAGCCTGCTCGCTCATTGCATTCTCCTCTGGACCATTGAGCGCGATCGGCGGCGCGGCGGATCGCCACGCGGCCGAGTTTACGTTAGATGCCGGGCGACGAGCTACGGCGCGCTTGGCGCCCGTCGTCTCACGCCGCGGCGCACGAAACGGTGCCGACTGCGCTGCCGATTGCCACTGCGTGCCTCTGCACGCACGAGTGATTGCGTGCCCCGCGCGCACCAGTGATTGCGTGCCCCGCACGCACCAGTGATTGCGTGCCCCGCACGCACGGGTTATCGTAACCTGTCTGCCGAACCACCACACCCACCACAGCCGAAGGGGGGAAGCCATGAAAATCGCGGTCATTCACGACTATGCCGACGTGCTCCGCGGAACGCGTGCCTATCCGAAACTGAAGGACCACGAAGTGCGCATCTTCACCGATGCCTACACCGATCCGGCGCGGGTCGTGGAGCAGGTGTCCGGATGCGACGCCGTGCTGCTCACGCAGCAGCGCGTGCCGATCACGCGCCAGATCGTGGAGAAACTGCCGCAGCTCAAGCTCATCAGCCAGACGGGCCGCAACGTGAGCCACGTCGACGTTGCCGCCTGCACCGAGCACGGCATCGTGATCTCCGCCGGCGGCGGCAGCGGCGGCGGCGGCCCCTACTCCACCACCGCGGAGCTGGCCTGGGGCCTCATCCTTTCGTCGCTGCGCTCGATTCCCTACGAAGTCGAAAACTTCAAGCAAGGCCACTGGCACTCGACCGTCGGCACGCGCCTGCACGGCCGGACCCTCGGCATCTATGCGTTCGGACATATCGGCGGTGCCGTGGCGCGCGTGGGCAAGGCGTTCGGGATGAAGGTCGTGTGCTGGGGCCGCGAAGGCTCGACCGCCCGCGCCAAAGCGGAAGGTTTCGAGATCGCGCCGAGCCGCGAGGCGTTCTTCGAGAATGCCGACATCGTGAGCCTGCACCTGCCGCTCAACAAGGAGACGCGCGGCATCGTGACAGCCGACGACCTCGCCCGCATGAAGCCCACGGCGCTCATCGTCAACACCAGCCGGGCGCCCCTGATCGCCGAAGGTGCCCTGGTCGCCGCGCTGAAGAAGGGCCGGCCGGGATTCGCCGCGGTGGACGTCTACGAGCAGGAGCCGGTGACCGGCGCTTCGCATCCGCTGCTCGCGATGGAGAACGCGCTCTGCACCCCGCACCTGGGCTATGCCGAGCGCGCAAGTTACGAGGCCCTGTATGCCAGCGCGGTCGAGCAGCTGCTCGCCTACGCGGCCGGTGCGCCGATCAACGTCGCCAATCCGGAAGCGATCGGCAAGCGTTAGGCCCTGCTCCGATGAAATATCCGCGCTGACATGGAATTCGACTACGTCATCGTCGGGGCCGGTTCCGCCGGCTGCGTCCTCGCCAATCGCCTGACCGCATCCGGCAAGCACTCGGTGCTGCTGCTCGAAGCGGGCGAGGACGACCGCTGGATGTGGATCCGCATTCCGGCCGGCGTCGCGCACATCCTCACCGGCGAACGCGCGATCTGGCGCTTCCAGACCGAGCCGGACGAGAAGGTCGGCGGCCGCGGCATCTTCTGGCCGCGCGGGCGCGCGCTCGGCGGCTCCAGCGCCGTGAACGGCATGATCTGGGTGCGCGGCGATCCGCTCGAATACGACCACTGGGCAAGCCTCGGCAATCCCGGCTGGGGGTATGCCGATGTGCTTCCGTTTCTGAAGCGCATGGAATGCTACGCGCCCGGCGACCCGCAATACCGCGGGCGCGAGGGACCGATGCACATTACGCGCTACATCGATCGCGATGCCCTCTCCGAGGGCTACCATGCCGCCGCCTGCCAGGCGGGTGTTCCCGCGACCGAGGATTACAACGGCCCGGTGTTCGAGGGCATCGGCTACCTGCAATACAACACGCGCCGAGGCCGCCGCCGCCATACCGCAGACAACTACCTGCGCCCCGCCATGAAGCGCCCGAACCTCAAAGTGGCAACGGGCGCGCTAGCGCAACGCGTGGAGCTCGAAGGCAACCGGGCTGTGGGCATCACGTATCGGCAGGGCGATGCGCTGCACACCGTGCGCGTGCGCCGCGAGGTTCTGCTGGCGGCGGGCGCGATCCAGTCGCCGCAGATTCTGGAGCTCTCCGGCATCGGCGACGCCGAAGTCCTGCAGCGCGCCGGCGTGGCGGTGGTCCATCACGCACCCGGGGTCGGTGAGAACCTGCGCGACCACCTGCACGTGCGCCTGGCGTTCGAGACCACGCTCGACATCACGCTCAATGCGATCCTGCGTAGCCCCTTCCTGCGCGCAAAGATGGGCGCGCGCTGGCTCTTCCTCGGCCGAGGCTTGATGTCGACCTCGTCGGCGACCATGATGGCGATCGCCCGCAGCCGCGCAGACCTGCCGCGGCCCGATATCAAGATGCAATTGCACCAGCTGTCGATGGCGAGCAGCCATTACGCGGACAATCGCAACGCGCGCTCGCTCGCCGATCGCATGGGGCTGGATGCGTATCCGGGGTTTTCGGTCGGCACCTACTGCCTGCGTCCCGAGTCGCGCGGATCGATCCATATCCGCAGCGCCGAAGCCTCCGATCCGCCGCGCATCCACGCCAACTACCTCGGGGCGGAGGAGGACGCGCACACGCTCGTTAGCGCGCTGAAGATGATTCGCAGGATCGCGGCCCAGCCCGCGCTCGCGCAGTACATCGTGCGCGAGACCCGCCCGGGGCCGGAAGCGCACAGCGACGGCGAGCTGCTCGATCACATCCGCAAGACCGGCCAGACCTCGTATCACCCGATCGGAACCTGCCGCATGGGCAGCGACAAGCTCGCCGTGGTGGACTCGAAACTGCGCGTCCACGGCGTGCACGGCCTGCGCGTCTGCGACGCCTCCATCATGCCGACCATGGTCGCTTCCAACACCAATGCGCCCTCGATCATGATCGGCGAGAAAGCCTCCGACATGGTGCTTGCCGATGGCGGATAGACTTCCTCGCCCCAGCGCGCGGCCATGTCGGCCTGCGACGTCCTTGGGAGATCTCCAGTGAGCACGAAGGAAGGCTCGCGCCGGCCCCGCAACACGTGGCTGCTGGCCGTGGACGGATCGCGCGGCGCCGACAATGCCACACGCTACGTCGCGCGTGTGGCGAAGCCGCTCGGCGTCGCTGCCGTTCGCCTGGTCAACGTGCGCCTGCCCTCGGTCGGCGCCGAACGCAAGAGCCTGGCCGCGCAGCGCGCCGAAGCGTTGGCGGACGCCGAGCGCACCACGGCCTCGGCGCGAAGAATCCTCGATTTCGCCGGATTGAGCTATCGACTGGAAGCGCCGCTAGGCGATGATCCGGCCGCAATGATCGTGGGCGCGGCGGAGGACGCCGGGGTGAGCGAAATCGTCATGGGTACGCGCGGGCTGAGTACGCTGAACAGCATCACCCTGGGCTCCGTCGCGTACAAGGTGCTTCACATGGTCCGGCGAAGCGTCACGCTGGTGCCGGTCCGATCGCGCACCGCGGGCCGTGGCGGCGCAAGCGATCCGCTGGCGGTGCTGGTCGCCGTCGACGGCTCGAACGCGTCCAACCGGGCGGTACAGTATGCAGCGCTCCAGGCCGCGGTCAATCCCAGGTTGCGCATCGTGCTGCTCAACGTGCAGCCGCGGATCATTTCCGGCAACGTGCGGCGATTCGCCTCCCGGGTGCAAATCGAGGCCTACGCGCAGGAGCAAGCGGAGGCCGCGATGCGGCCAGCCGCGCGCATCCTGGACAAGGCCGGCGTGCGCCACGGTCGGCGCGTTGCCACGGGCAGCGTGGCCGAAACGATCCTGGAGACGGCGGCCGACTCCCAATGCGGCCGCATCGTGCTCGGCACGCGTGGTCGCGGTGCCGCGAAATCGCTGCTGCTCGGCTCCGTGGCCTATGGCGTGGTGCATCATGCCGAGGTGCCGGTGACGGTGGTGAAGCAGGCGCTGCCCGCGCCGGTGCTGCTGCCCGGACCGGCCGCGCGCCGCTGAACCTCGAACGGATTCAGCCCGGGGCGCGCGCGCGCAGCATCTGTGCAGCGATCGCGCGAACCTGGACGAGATCGGGCATGGCGAGGAGCCTGCCGTCGACCACCTGCGCCACGCCCTCTTCCGTGACGACGAAATCCATCGGGACGTCGTACGGCTGCGGATAAATGGTTTGCATCCGCGACACCTCGAAAGCGACGGCGATCTTGAGCGGCTGAGGCGTCGCCGCCGCGAGCGTCCGGTCGAAGAAACCGCCGCCGTAGCCGAGCCGATAGCCCTGGACATCGAACCCGACCGGCGGCACGAGCAGCGCCCGCGGACGCATGATCTCGGTCCCTTGCGGGATCGGCAGATCGAACACCCCGGGCGTGGTCGGCGCACCGGGCCACCACTCGCGGAACTCGAGCGGTTGTTTCTTCTCCACCACGACGGGCAGCGCGGTACGCGAGCCGCGCTTGCGCATCTCGTGCAGAAAGAAACGCGTGTCCGGCTCGCCCTTGAAGGGCCAGCAAAAGCCGATCGAAGCACCTGCCAGCAGGTCGAACGCGGCGCTCAACAGGTGCGTGATGGTTTCGTTGCGGCCTCGCCGGACATCGAGCGGGATGGCTTCGCGTGCCGCCAGCAGCTCGGCGCGCTGCGCTTTTCGCCACGCCGCAAGATCGGTGGGTGGATTCATCGATGCTTCGCTTTCAAGCGTTCAGCCTACCACGCCCGCGGTCGCGCCGCCCGCAGCAGTGCGGCGACGTTGCGCACGACCTTGGCCGATCCGGCATCGCATGCGACCATAGCGGCAGCGCGCCTTCGCGCGCCGGTATTGCAATGAGCGTCCGCAACCTCGAATTCCTGCTCAATCCGGGCTCGGTCGCCGTGATCGGCGCCTCCAATCGGCCCAACGGCATCGGCACCGTCGTCATGCGCAACCTGCTCGCAGGCGGGTTCGCCGGCGCCGTCTATCCCGTCAATCCCAAGTACGACCGGGTGCAAGGCATCCGCTGCTATGCGCGCCCGGATCAATTGCCCACCGCGCCCGATCTCGCCGTCGTCTGCACCCCGCCCGACACGGTGCCGGACCTCATCGCGCGCCTGGCCGAACGCGGCACGCGGGCCGCAGTGGTCGTCACCGCCGGCATGAATGCGGCGTCCGACGACGGCCGCTGCACACCGACGCAAGCCATGCTCGACGCCGCACGCCCGCATCTGCTGCGCATCCTGGGACCGAATTGCATCGGCCTGCTGGTGCCCGGCATCGGCCTCAACGCGAGCTTCGCGCACACCAATGCATTGCCCGGAGACATCGCCTTCATCTCGCAGTCGGGCGCCCTGGTCACGGCCGTGCTCGACTGGGCAAGGTCGCGCCGCATCGGTTTCTCGCATTTCATATCCGCAGGCGAGCGCGCCGACGTCGACATCGCGGACCTGATCGACTATCTCGGCAGCGATGCCGGCACGCGCGCGATCCTGCTTTATCTCGAATCGATCCGGGGCGCGCGCAAGTTTCTCTCTGCTGCCCGCGCCGCCGCGCGCAACAAGCCGATCATCGTGGTCAAGGCGGGCCGCGCCGCGGAAGGTGCCCGCGCTGCTGCCTCGCACACGGGCGCGCTGGCGGGATCGGACGACGTGTTCGACGCCGCGATACGCCGCGCCGGCATGCTGCGTGTCGATACCCTGCTCGATCTGTTCGACGCGGTGGAAACGCTGTCGCACGAGACCCGCCTGCACGGGGAGCGGATCGCGCTCCTCACCAACGGCGGCGGTGCGGGCGTGCTGGCTGCCGACGCGTTGTCCCTGGCAGGCGGATCGCTCGCCGAGCTCGGCTCCGACACCTTGACGCGGCTCGACCAAGCGCTGCCCGGCACCTGGTCCCGCGGCAATCCGATCGACATCATCGGCGACGCGCCGGTGCAGCGCTACGTCGATGCGCTGCAGGCGCTCGCCGACGATGCCAGCGTCGACGCGATTCTATTCATGCACGCTCCCACCGCCATCGTCGCCGCCGAAGCGATCGCGCGCGCGTGCGTCCCGCTCATGCGGCGCGCGGGCAAGCCCGTGCTCACCTGTTGGCTCGGAGAAGAGGCGGTGGCACGCGCTCGCACGCTCTGTCACGACGCCGGCATCGCCAACTACGCGACGCCGGAGGAGGCGGTGCGCGCGTTCATGCAGCTCGTCACCTATCGCAGAAACCAGGCGTTGCTGCGGCAAGCCCCGCCGGCGCAAAGCGAAAGCTTCGCCCCGGACCGGCAGGCCGCGACCGGG
>WHTS01000121.1:0-1172 GCA_009377585.1 Betaproteobacteria bacterium | reverse complement strand
CGCGACCGGGTTCCCGGTGGTGCTGAAGATTCTTTCGCCCGACATCACCCACAAGTCGGACGTGGGCGGCGTCGCGCTCGACCTGGAGAGCGCGGACGAAGTACACGCGGTGGCGGCCGCAATGCTCGAGCGCATTGCATCCCTGCGGCCCGACGCCGCGCTGAGCGGGTTCACCATCCAGTCGATGGTGCGCAGGCCGGACGCGCACGAGCTCATCGCCGGCGTGGCGGTCGACCCGTTGTTCGGCCCGGTGATCCTGTTCGGCCACGGCGGCACGGCAGTGGAAGTGATCGCCGATCGTGCCGTCGCGCTGCCGCCGCTCAACGTGCCGTTGGCACAGGCATTGGTGGATCGGACCCGGGTCGCCAGACTGCTCGCCGGCTACCGCGACCGCCCGCGGGCCGATCTGGACGCGATTTACGACGTTCTGGGCAAGCTCTCGCAGCTCGTGATCGACATGCCGCAGGTCGTCGAGCTCGACATCAATCCGCTGCTCGCCGACGACCAGGGCGTGCTTGCGCTCGATGCGCGCGCCCGAGTGCTCCCGCCGAAGGCAAGCGGACGCGAGCGCCTCGCCATCCGACCCTATCCGCGCGAGCTGGAGGAGCGCATCGAATGGCAGCGACGCAACCTGCTGTTGCGCCCGATCCGGCCGGAAGATACCGAACGCCATCTCGACTTCCTGCGCAAGCTGAGCCCCGAGGACATTCGCATGCGCGTGTTTCACACGCGCCGCTACATTGCGCCCTCGGAGCTTGCGCGCCTGACGCAAATCGACTACGAGCGCGAGATGGCGTTCGTCGCCATTGCCACCGACGGCGCAGCCGAAACGCTCGGCGTCGTGCGCGCGGTCACCGATCCGGAGAATGCACGCGCGGAGTTCGGCATCGTGGTGCGCTCGGACCTGAAGGGGCAAGGGCTCGGCTCGATTCTGTTCGACAAGATCATTCGCTACTGCCGTGAACGCGGGACGCAATGGCTGGTTGGCGATGTCCTGCTCGAGAACACCGGCATGGTGGCGATGGCGCGGCGCAACGGCTTCACCATCGACCGCTCGCCCGAGCCGAGTGCGGTGCGCGTAACACTCGATTTGCAGGCGCAGGCGAATGCCGGGTGAACCACACCACCCCGCCCGCTGACGCGGGCACCCCTCCTCATGAGCAGTATTAGCC
>WHTS01000120.1:15296-17303 GCA_009377585.1 Betaproteobacteria bacterium | reverse complement strand
AGCGAGGCCGCCGCGTGCAGTTTCGCGGCCAGGGGTGTGGGCCGGTCGCGCTCCCATTGTGCGACGCTGCGATACATGCCCACATGAAAGGCTGCCGCATTGACGAAAGCCGCGATCAGCAGCGTCATCTTGAGCACGAACACCGGGTTGCCGACGAAATCGGCGGCATGCGCGCTGAACATGAGCAACCCGCTCGGCACGATCAGCAGCAGCGCGCCCAGCGTCCACGGCAGCAGATGGCGAGCAAGCGCCGGCACCGGAATCGCCTTGGAAAGACCGAGCAGGCGCAGGTCGAACATCACGATCGAGCCCACCAGCAGCACGAAGCCGAGAATATGGACGATCTCGACGCCCGGATAGAGCCATAGCCACTGGCGCATCGCCTGCGCAACGGGCAGCCCCTCGATTGCGCCCAAGGGGCCGGGCGGCAGCGCCTCGATCGCGCCCAAAGGGCCGGGCGCGGTGTCCATCAACGCAGCTCGATGGTCTTGTCTTCGACCGTGATCCGCTCGGCGCGCATCTCGTCGGGTTTGTTGCGGTTGGGATAGCCCACGATCGTTGCGGTGGCACCGGGCTTCAAGGCCGAGCGCGGCAGTCCGCGCGCCTGCATGCGGGACGGCGGCGCGAGCACGACATTCCAGATCTTGCCGCCAGCCTCGAGGCGGATGTGTCCGTGCGGATGCTCGTAGCCGGATTCGAGGATCTTGCCGGAGAGGTTGAGCGTCTTGGACGAGTCGTATTCGCTCCAGCCGTGATGGGCCAGCGCGAGCGGGGCGTAAACCAGAGCGGCGAGCAGCAGAACCGACCGAGCGTGCATGCGGGCCTCCATTCTTTCGATAGAGCCAACTATGCCCGGGTGCGGCCGCTGCAGCAACCCTGTCCCGCTGCCGGCGACGAGCGTCAGTCGCGCGACCTCTTGTCGCGTTCGAGCCGCATCATGTAGCGCTGGATGAGCGCAAGCGCGGACATGCTCGGGCGCACGAACTGGCAGCCGACCCGCACCATCTGCTTGCCGTTGAGCAGCGTCATGGCGAGCATGTTGGCGGTGCGCAGGCTGACCACGACGTTGCCTGCGTCCGGCAACACGATGCGGCAGTTGTCGTAGAGCGCGCCGATCTCGGCAGGCAGATCCTGCGGTTGCGCCGCTACCGCCACGCCGCCCTGGCTGATGTCGTGCAGCCGGGTTTCGATATTGCGCACGCCGTTGCTCCGATCCACCGGGATCACGCAGCGTACGGGCCGCGCGACCGGCGCGAGCACCCGGTAGAACTCGCGCCGTTGCAGGCGCAGCATCGATTCCGGCATGCGCACCGCGAACGCAGCGCGCTCCTCGTGCTGCACGACGCGAGCCGAACCCGTGGTGAAACGGATCTTCACCTTGTCGTGCGAGGAGACGAACAGGAGCTTCGATGCGCGCATCAACGCCTGGTTGAGCCGCTCGGCTCCGCTGCAGTCGAAGACGATTTCGCCAGCCACGGGATCGACGCGAAGCAGGGGCGTGAGCAGCGTGTCCTGGCCGCCGCCGAAGTGAACGCTGGCGAGCCCTCGGCTGCGCACCAGGTCACGCAGCACCGCGGCGATGTCGATGCGCGAGTGCAGCACATAGGGCGACTCGTCGCCGCCCGCATCTGCGTTGACCGGGGCAACGGCGCCGCCCGCACCTGCGCCGGCCGGGTCGCGGGCGCCGCTGGATTCAGCGCTCGCTTCCGCCATCGCGCGGTTCCTTGTCCGATCGTTCCGGCGCCAGGCGTTGCTCCAGGCGATAGATCCATGCCAGCACTTCGGCCACGGCGACGTACAGCTGCGCAGGGATGTGCCGATCGAGATCGACTTGCATCAGCAGCCCCACCAGCTCGGGCGAGTCGTGCACGTACACACCGGCTGCGCGCGCCCGCTCGATGATCGCACGCGCGACGAGGCCGCGGCCCTTGGCGACCACCTTGGGGGCGGGATCGTTTTCGGCGTATGCCAGCGCGACCGCGGCGCGAAGTTCAGAAGGCGCGACCG
>WHTS01000120.1:0-15268 GCA_009377585.1 Betaproteobacteria bacterium | reverse complement strand
GGCGCGAAGTTCAGAAGGCGCGACCGTGGCGCGAAGTTCAGAAGGCGCGACCGTGGCGCGCCGTTCAGGCGGCAGGCTCATGGGAGCTCGCCTCATGACAGCTTAAGGTGCACGGGCGCGACGCCGGCCGCGATCAGCGCCTGTGTGAGCTCGGCAGCCGCTGCGCGCATCAGTGCAGCCGCCTCTGGCGTTTTCGCCGCGAGATTCACGCGCACACCGCCGGCCGCGAGCGCCATGTCGGCGCCGATCTCCCCCAGCGTCGGCAGCTCGAGCGAAAAACGCGTGTTCCAGCCGCGCTCATGACCGGGTTCGTGCCGGTCCGGATCGTCGGCTTCGATCTCCCAGCGCAACGGCTGCCCGGGCCAAATCTCGCCGAGCCAGGTGATGTGCCGGCTATCGAGTGTTTCCAGCTGATTGCGCACCAGCGCCAGCGCGTCGCGCGCAACCAGCTGTGCGTGCGATTCGTCCGCTGGCCGGGCAGGCGTCGATTGCTGGCTCGTGGACGACGCGCCCTCGGCTACCGTGTCGGCATCGGCCAAGGACGCGGCGAGAAACGGCACCGGCATGCGTACCGCATCCGCTTCGCCTTCGGCCGGCGCCGCAGAGCCGGCCGCAGCGAGCGCCGCCTGCGGCTCCTGCAGCAGGCGCTGCAGCGGATATTCGCCGTCCACCCAGCGCGCCTGGTGCGACTCGTAGAACATGCCGCTTCGCTCCAGCGCGCGTGCCAAGGGCTCGGGCAAGTCGGCCGGCGTCGTGGGCGGCAACGGCAGGATCGGATGTGCTTGTCGCGGCGGCGCGGCGGCGGCTCCGCTGAGCAGCGCGGAGATGAGCCGGCCGGCATTGCTCAATGCGCCCGATTCGCTGCGCGCACCCGCGGCATCGCCCTGCGCGCCCGCACCGCGGTTGACGACGCGAAGCTCCACCACGTCGCCGGGCTTCACGTCGCCAGGCAACGCCGCCTTGATCGATCGTCCGTCGACCAGCAGGCGAAACGTTCCGTCGGCAAGTCGTGCTGCCACCTGCGCTCGCACCAGCTCGGAGTGTTCGTCGCCGACTTTGGGCGCTGTCGGCACTGCGCCGAGCGCGGTCACCGTGCGGGCCGTGGCGAGCAAGCGTGCGAGGAGCCGGGTGTCGATCATTGCGTTGCGACCGCTGCTGCTCGGGTCACGCGGCGTCGGCCGCGATCAGTTCTCGCGCGGCGGGCCGTATGCATGCAACAGCCGGCGCTCCTGTCCATTGCAGCTCAGCATCGTGCCGAGCTGATGCAACCAGGGCTCGGTGATATTGCGAATCGCCGCATCGTCGGCCAGCACCTTGCGGATCATCGTCGCCTTGTGCTGGCGCAGGTCCTCGGGCAGCGGCTCCTCGGTCTCCAGCGCGGACATGCGCGCGACCAGGTCGGCGCAGTGCCTTTCCAGGTCGATCAGCTTGTCCCATGCGCCGCTTTGCGCGGCGCTGAGCATGTGTCCCGTCGTGCGGGCGAGGCAGTCGTAGGCGCTGAGCAGACGTTGGCTGTCTATCGTCATTTGCCCGCCTCGCCGGCCGTCGCGGCTGCATTGCCGATCTGCGCCCAGGCGCCGCGCAGCTCGTTGAGCAGCCGCGTGGTCTCGTCCAGGAGCGAGGTGTCGTTGCGCAGGTTCGCCGCCAGCAGGCGGTTGAGCATGTAGTCGTAAAGGGCTGCGAGCCGTTCGGCCAGCGCGCCGCCTGCGCCCACGTCCAGGCTCGCTTTGAGCCCGCCGTCGATGATCTCGATGGCCTTGGAGATGGCGGCGCCCTTGGCTGCGATTTCGCCGCGGCTCATGGCGAGCCGCGCCTTGGCGATGGCCGCCAGCGTGCCGTCGAACAGCATCAGGATGAGCTTGTGCGGATCGGCGGCTGCGACCCCGGTCTCGACCCCCACTTCGGCGTATGCGTCGATGGCCTTGCGTGCGGCTGAATACATCGTGCCTTGCCTTCCTTACTTGGTTTGCGTTTCCAGGATGGCGAGCTGCCGGGTGAGGAACTCGCTGGTGGTGCTCATGCGTCCGAGCAGCGTGTCCAGGGCGACGAACTGCGCCCGGATGCGCGTCTCGACGTCCTGCAGCCTGCGTTCCATTTCCACCCCGCGGTCCTTGATGGTCTCGATCGATGCATCGATTCCGTTGGTGCGCGCCGCAATGGCCCCGTCCGTTTCGATGAAGCTCTCGACCAGCTTGTCCAGCGTGTCGGCGTAGCCGCGCGAGAAGTACACGGCTCCGCGCGTCCCGAGGGCTCCCCCGGTGATCTCGATCTTCAGCCCCGACGAAGGCCCCGAGCCGAGATCGGTGAGCACCTGGCCCGAGCCCGATGCGGCCGCACCGTTGATGGTGCCTTCCACGTCGAGCCCGGCGGTCGTTACCGGAGCGCCGCCGAGCAGGCCGGCGAGGGCATTGCCACTGCTGATTTGAACACTGGAGGCCGATCCGTAACGCCCGGAAGTAAGGGTCAGAACCCCCCCGCTTTCGGTTACGGAGACGGTCGTGCCGGCGGCAGCGATCGCTTGCGCGCCGTTGATCTTGGATTGCACTTCCCGGGCGAGGTCGGCGGCGGTGGCATAGTTGCCCGCCGCGAGCGTTATGACCGCGCTCTCGCCGTCCACGTTCACGGTGAAGGAATCGTTCACGCCCGCGGTGATCGTAAGCCCGGCCGCAGCCGATCCGACCTGGGCGCCCTGGGTCGCCAGGCGGCTGATCGACACCGCGTAGTCGCCCGGCTTGGTGGCATCGGTCGCGCCAACGTAACGCACGGCCCCATCGGTCGCTTTGCCCAGCGAGGCGAACAGCGCCGCGATGTCGTTGGGCGAGTCGGCGAGCGCGGCTTCGAACTTGGCCGAGTCGACGCTCAGCGTGCCGTCCTTCTGGAAGGTCACGCCGATCTGCGAAAGGTTGTTGTAGTTGCCCGAGACGCCGGTGAGGGCGCTGGAGAGCGCCGTGCGGATGCGCGATTGCAGCGTGATCACCGTCACGTCGCCCTGCAGTACCGTGCCCTGCTTGGTGGCCGGGTTGAACGACGAGACGTTCTTGATGGTCGCATTGAGCTCGTTGTACGCCTTCGCCAGCGCATCGACCGAAGTCTTGATCGCCCCCGAATCGCGAACCACGGTGATCGCGGTGAGGGCTCCCGCGTTGGCGCTCAGCAAGTTGAGCGTCACGCCTTCGATCACGTCGTTCACGATGTTTTTCGGCTTGGTGATTGCCACGCCGTCGACCTCGAAGGTGGCATTGCGCGCGCTCACCGTCTCGGCCAGGTTCTGTGTGCCGGCGGGATCGTGCGCGATCAGGCTCGACAGCGCCGCATCGCCCGCCACCGAGATGCGCACGCTACTGGCGGCGCCGGTATCGGCGACACTCAAGGCGAGTCGATAGGGCGTGCCGCTGCCGTCGTTGACAATCGACGCGGTCACGCCGATCTTGGCGGCATTGATGGCGTCGCGAATGCCGGCGAGCGTATTGTTGGATGCGCCGATCGTGACCGTCTTGGCGCCGGCGCCGTCGGCGGCGAAGCTCGCTCCCGTGTATTGGCCCGTCACGTCGTCGAAGCTGCCGCCGCTGATGGTGCCGAGCTCGAAGGTGATGGTGCCGGCGCCGATCGCACTGCTGGTGCTGGTCTGGCCAGCCGCGACCAGCTTCTGCGCCTGCGCGAGCTGCGTGACCTCGAGCGAATAACTGCCGGGCACGGCAGAATTTGCCGCCGTGACGGTCGCCACAGCGGTGGCGCCGATCGAGGCCTTGTATGCCTGGAACTTGTTCACGTCGTTCAGCGCCTGCACGGCACTCTGGAACGACGTGAGCGAGCTCTTCAACGTGCCGAACGCGGACAATTGCGCCTGAAAGCCGGCTTCCTTGCGAACCAGCGCCTGCAGGGGACGGCGCTCGAGCGCCATGAGTTGCTCGACGATGCTGTTGACATCGAGCTTGGATCCGATTCCAGGAGAGGATATGGCCATGTTCAGTGCTGCATTTCCGGAAATTGCTCAGGTGCTACGCGGGCGATGCTGCATCGAGCAACAATCATGCCGTTCGGTGAATGAGCAAGCCGGCGATACGATCGAGCGCGCGGCGCAGTTCGAGCGCTTCCTCGGTCGGGATCTGGCGAATGAGTTTTCGGGTCTCGGTATCGACGACACGCACGATCGCGCGTCCCGAGTCGGAATCGATGGAGAGCTCAACGCTGGCGTTGAGCGCCTTGGCTGCCTGGTTGATGGCCGCCACCGCTTCACGCACGACAGCCTCGTGGTCGGCCCGCGGTGCCGGCTGCGACACGCTGCCCGCAGTGTCCCTGGCGGAAGCGCCGCCTTGCGGCTTGGCTGCCGACTGGACCGAGTCGAGCGATGAGGCTGGATGGATCATGATGAGGTCGGAGCGAAACCGACGGCCAGCCGTTCGGGCTGGCCGCCGTTATCGCGATCGCGATTAGCCGCGGAGCAGTGCGAGCACGCCGTTGGGCAGCGCGTTCGCCTGGGCGAGAATCGCGGTGCCGGCCTGCTGCAGGATCTGGCCGCGCGTGAGCGCCGCCGTTTCCGCTGCGAAGTCGGCGTCGCGCACACGCGAGCGTGCGGCTTCGAGGTTCTCCGAGGTGGTCTCGAGGTTGGCGATGGTGGAGCCGAAGCGGTTCTGCACCGCACCGAGGTCGGCACGGATCGAGGACAGCTTCTGCAGCGCCGCGTCGAGCACGGAGATCGCGGAGTTCGCGCCCGTCTGGGACGCGATGCTGACCGAGCCGACGGCCGAGAGGGCGCCCGTCGTGCCGGCATTGGCCGCTGCGGCCGACCCGAACAAACCACCGGCTGCGCCGGCGAGGCTCGAGCTGACGGTGAAGGCGTTCTCGGAGTTGAACGTCACCTGCCCGCCGACAGTCGACGAGTCGGTCGTGGTCAACGCCCCGAGCGTGGCAGCCGCACCTTCACCGCCGGCCAGCGTCAGCGTCGCGGTGCCGGTGCCGAGTACATCTGCCAGGCCGATGTTGTAGCCCTCGGCTTGAACCAAACTGAGCGATGCGCCGGTGCCTTCCGCGGTAATGCCGGTCAGTCCGGTCTGCGCATTGATCGCGTCGCGAATCGCGGTCAGGTCGGTGGTGCTGGTCACGGTCGCGGAGATCTGCACCGCGGTCGTGTTCTGGCCGTACAGGTTGAAGGTGAAGTTGCCTGCCGCGGACAAGCCGCCGAGGGTGGCGGTCGTGCGGGCGGCGGCGGTGACGCCGGTGGAGCCGGTAACGTTGTTGACTTCGGCGGCGATGGAGCGTGCCGTAGAACCGGCTACAAGCGTGGTGTTGGCAATGGTCGATTGTCCGAGCGAGCCGTTGATGGTGACTGCCTGGGCTTTGAAGTTGTTGGCGCCAAGCCCTGCACCGGCGGCCGTCGCGACTTCGATTCCGAAGGTCGCCACGTCGTTCGTGCTGTTATAGCCGTAGTTTCCAAGTGCGGTGGCGCGCGCATCGGAGATCGTCACGTCGATCGTCTGGTTCGCATCGGCGCCGACCTGGAACTTCTGGCCGGCGAAGGAGCCGTCGAGCACCTTCTTGCCGTTGAAGGTCGTGGTGTTGGCGATGCGGTTGAGCTCGCTGGTGAGCTGCGACACTTCAGCTTGCAGCGCCTTGCGGTCGGCCGCGCTGTTCGAGTCGTTGGCCGACTGGATCGCGAGCTGGCGGATGCGCTGCAGGATGTTGCCGCTTTCCTGCAGGGCGCCTTCGGCCGTTTGCGACAGCGAAATGCCGTCGTTGGCGTTGCGAACCGCCTGGTTCAGGCCGTTGATCTGCGAGGTCAGGCGCTGGGAGATCGAAAGCCCGGCCGCGTCGTCGCGGGCGCTGTTGATGCGAAGCCCCGACGACAGCCGTTGCAGGGCGGTCGAGAGGCTCGATTGTGATGCGTTTAAGTTGCGTTGCGCGTTCAAAGACGCGAGATTGGTGGTGATGACCTGAGGCATCTCAAGCACTCCTTCCGAGTGTCCGGTTACTCAAACGGCGTCTTGCCGTCGACACGGTTGCCCATCTGTCGAGGGCGCGACACCGCTGTCTGGGAGCAATTACGGCGGACGTTTCGGGGAACTTGAGAAGTGTTGCGTGGGCAAGGACTTAGCGCGGTTCTGCGAAGCCTTGCTGTTACGGAGGAGCGGGCGGAAACTTTAGGCCGCCGAGATGCAGCGGTTTTTGCCTGCGCGCTTGGCCCGGTATAGCGCCGCATCGGCGCGCCCCGCCAGGGCATCGAACGGCTCGTGCGCGGAGCGTTCGGCGATGCCGCAGCTGAAGGTGATGGCGATGGTCTCGCCGCTCCCCGTCAGCGGAAGGGCGGCGAGCTCGCGCTGGACCCGGGCCATCACGGCGGCGGCTTCGTCCGGCCCGGCGTCGGGCAGCAGCACGAAAAACTCCTCGCCGCCGAGGCGGCCGACCCGATCCGTCGGACGCAGCGTCCTGCGTATCAGGGCGCAGACGTGCACCAGCGCGCGGTCGCCGACCGGATGGCCGTGCGTGTCGTTCAGCGCCTTGAAGTCATCCAGGTCGACGATGGCGACCGACAGCCGGCTGCCGTGCCGGTCGCAGCGCGAAGCCTCCTGCCGAAACGCCTCGTCGATCCCCCGGCGATTGAGCGTGCCGGTGAGCGGATCCTGCTGCAGCATCGCCTTCACCTGCTCGAGCTCGCTCTTCATCGATTCGATGCTGCGCTCGGCCTCGGCCACCTTGCGCTGTGCGGCTTGCAGTTCGTCTTCGCGGGTGCGCAGGCGCCGCGTCTCGGCGATGGCCTGGTTGAGCATCTCGATGATGGCGCCGACATCGCTCGTGCCCCGGATACGCTCGGCCAGCGCGTTCACGCGCTGATGATATGCGCCCAGGGGCGTGGCCGAGTCGGGCTCGGCGGCAGCGGGCTTGGGTGAACTGGTCCGTGACCGGCGTATGCTCGCTTGCGAGTTCATGATCTCCCCTTGCCTTGAAGGCTGCGCCCAATCGCGACGAAACGTTAGCACACGGTCATTGATGCCTGAAACTCCGAGAAGAACGGGCAATGCGTGCGTATTCGTTCGTCCACCCTGGCGGGGGCGATTGGCGGCGAGCCGCAGGTCCGTGGTGGGTGCAAGGTCCTGGGCAGTGGGATGTGCGGACGAAAGCGCATCGCCGCATGCTACGGCGGGGGTCGGGCGAAGAGCGCGCGAGTAGGCGACGAGGGTTGCGGCATTTCCGCACTTCGAGGAAAGGCGTCCGGTGTGTCCCTCTCCCTCTGGGGGAGAGGGAAGACAGGCACAATCCCTTTCCGCTCCCTCCGGGAGGGGTTGTAGCCTATTCGGCGACCAACACCCGATTCTTGCCCGAGCGCTTGGCCTGGTACATCGCCGCGTCGGCGCGGCCGATCGTCTGCTCGCGCGTCTCGCCGCCGCGGCGTTCCGCAATGCCCGCGCTGAAGGTGAGCAGCAGACGCTGATTGTCGTGCAGGAAGAAGCGCTTGGTGAGCTCGCGCTGCAGCCTGGAGATGACTACGACCGCATCCTGCAGACTGGTCCCGGGGAGGAGAATGACGAATTCCTCGCCGCCGTAGCGGCACACCACGTCGGTCGGGCGCACGGTCGAGCGGATGACCTTCGCCAGGTGCACGAGCGCATTGTCGCCCGCCATGTGGCCGTGCGTGTCGTTGAGCTTCTTGAAGTCGTCGATGTCGAGCAGCGCCAGGCTCATCGGCTCCTGGCGCCGCTCCGAAGCGGCGCAGGAGCGATCGAATTCCTCCTCGAGCCCGCGGCGGTTGAGCGCACCGGTCAGCTGGTCTTCGCGCACCTTGGCGCTCACCCGGCTGAGCTCGGTCTGCAGTTCGCGGACCTTCTGTTCCGCAGTACGCACTTCCTCCTGCGTCTTCAGGGTCTCCTCGCGCGAGCGCAGGGTGGCGGCCTGGACTTGACGGGTCGCGGCCGCCACCTGGTCCAGAATCCGGCTCAGCTCGATGATGTCGTCGGTGCTCTTGATCCGGGTCGACAGCCGCTCGATCGTCTCGTGATAGTCGCCCGTGCTGGTGGAGAACTCGCCCAGGCGATCGATGAACCCGGACACCATTGACTTGAACGCCGTCTTCGCCTCGGTGAGACTATGCCGCAGCGTCCCCTGGCGCAGGATCGCATCCTTGATGCTGCGCTCGGCGTGCTGAATCATGACCAGGTCGAGCGGTTGCGAAACGATCTCCGCCAGCACGCTGATCTGACCGTGCAGCCAGTCGTCTTCGCCCACCAGGGCGGCCACGTTCTCCACCACCAGGCGCAGCAGGCGCAGAATCCCCTGGTGCAGATCGGCGGTATTGGACGTGGTCAGCTCGACCTTGAGCAGAAAGGACTTGGTGGCGGCGCGAACGGCGTTGAACTCGTACGCTGCGCGCGCGCTGCGCGCCTGCTGGGCGAGCGATTCGGCTTCGAGCGCCATCGCCGGGTCGTAGGCGAGCAATGCCGCCATGCCGATGTCGAGCACGTGTGCGAGCAGATCGCACAGCATGATCGTATCGTCGGGCACTAGCGGTTGGGCGAACGCAGCGGCATGCGGCTGGGCTGGGCGCTTGAGCTCGCCCGTCTGGGACGGGTCCGGCTCCGGCGCAGCCGCCTCGGTGGCGAGCTCGGCCCAGCTCCTGACCAGGGCGGCGAGCTTTTGCTGCAACTGTTCCGGCGTGCTGGCAGGAAGCTCCAGCACCCGCTCCAGGCGTTCTTTCTTGCGCAGCCGCGAAAGGCCCTTGTGGCTCGCGTCGAACTGCTGCAGCAGCTCGGCGAGCAAGCCGCGCCAGCTCTCCGCCGCTGCGTAGTAGCGCGAAATGGCCTCGTTCGCCTCGTGCAGCAGGCCTGCGAGCTGGCCCCAATCGCGCTTGCCGGCCGCCCGCTCCATGGCCTTGGCGACCCGCAACAGCTCGGGCGAGGTGCGCGGAAAATCGTGCGCAATGCGCCCCAGGGTCTGTTCGGCCGCGGACCCTTCCGCGGCTTCGTCGACACCGGCGATCTCGTTGTACAGGCGGCGGTAATTTTCCGGCGACGGGTCGAGCTTGCGCACAACCAAGGCGCGCAGCGCTTCGCGCGCTACGTCTTTGATATTGCTCTTGGCAAGGGCGTTCGACATCGACCGCGTCCGGGATTGACCCAGGCCATAACGGTAACGCGGGGGTGTGACTTTAGCGGGCTACTCGACCAGGCCGTTCTTGATCGCGTAGTGCGTCAGCTCGGCGTTGTTCTTGAGCTGGAGCTTCTCCAGCAGGCGCGAGCGGTACACGCTCACGGTCTTGACCGAGAGCTTGAGCTCGACCGCCACTTCCGACAGCGTCTTGCCCGAGGAGAGCAGGGTGAGGGTCTGGTATTCGCGGTTGGACAACGATTCGTGCGGGGCGGCTTCCATGTCCTCGCCCAGACGCGCGGCGAGCTGCTCGGCGAGCGTGGGGCTCACGTACTTGCGACCCTGCTTCACCTGGCGGATGGCGGTTACGAGCTGCGCCGGGGCGCTTTGCTTGGTGAGGTAACCGGAGGCGCCGGCCTTGAGCGCCCGGATGGCATACTGATTCTCGGGATGCATGGAAAGCATCAGCACCGCGAGCTTGGGGCGCTCTTTCTTGATGAGCTTCAACGTGTCGATGCCGTTGCGGTCGGGCATGGAGATGTCCAGCAGGACCACGTCCCAGTCCGAGTCGCGCACCAGTTGCAGCGCCTGCTGACTGTTCTCCGCTTCGCCGGCCACGGTCATGTCCTCGGTTTCGGCGAGGATATTTTTCAGCCCACGGCGCAGAATCGCATGGTCGTCGCAGATCAATACACGAATCATCGCTAGAACAACGCCTTCTGCGTCAACGCCGAGCCTGTCTCGGGCGCTTGAGCGAGCGGAATCTCCACCTTGATGCGCGTGCCCGCACCCGCGACGCCATCGATCTCGACATCGCCGCCGAGCGAGCGCGCGCGCTCCCGCATGCCGCGGATACCGAACGAGCCCGGCTTGGAGAGCTGCTCGCGTGCGATACCGCGGCCATTATCGAAGACCTCCAGTACGACCACGTCCTCCCCGGCGACCAGGCTCACGTCGACCCGCGTGGCCTCGGCGTATTTGCTGATGTTGGTCAGAGTTTCCTGGAAAATCCTGAAAATCGCAACGCATAGATCCTGGTCGAGATAGACATCGTCATCGGATGTGGTGACTTCGCACGGAATGGCCATGCGGCGCTGGAACTCCTCGGCCTGCCACTCGATGGCTGCGATCAGACCCAGATCCAGGATCCCCGGGCGCAGATCGCGCGAGATGCGCTGGGTCGTTTCCATGGTGCGATCCACCAGACGTTCGATCGCCCCGGCCTTCTCGTGCAGCGGCTTCTGGTCTTGCGGCATGCGGTTGGTGAGCCACAGCAGGTCGATCTTGATCGCGGTCAGGTTGCCGCCGATGTCGTCGTGGATTTCGCGCGCGATTCTGGCGCGCTCGTCTTCCTTGACCTTCTGCACATGGTCGGACAGCTCCTGCAGCTGCTGGCGCGAGCGGCGGATCTCGATCTCGGCGAGCTTGCTCTGTGTGATGTTCCAGATCACACCTTCCCACAGCAGCGCCCCGTGCTCGAGCACGCGCGGGCTCGAGCGCAGGTTGATCCACTTGATCTCGTCGCTGCCCGGGAGCTGGATGCGGCCCTCCCAGTTCAGATCGGTCAGCTGCTCGGCCGAGCGCTCCAGGGCCTGATCGTAGCCGTCGCGGTCGAGCGCGTGGATCAGCTCCCGGAACACCGCCGGGCTCGCCTGCAGAGCCTCGGGGCTCACCCCGAGCAGGCGCGCGCAATCGCCGCTCACATACGGAAAGGAACGGTTGCCGTCGCGGCGCAGCATGAACTGGTACACCGTGCCCGGAATGTTGGATGCGATCGCGCGAAAGCGCGCTTCGTTTTCGCGCAGGTCCCGCTCGGCCCGCACGCGCGCCCGGCGCACGTCGGCTTCGCGCAGCTCCCGGTCGAGCGCCGGAATGAGCCGGGAAAGGTTGCGCTTCATGACATAGTCGTGCGCGCCGGCTTTCATCGCTTCGACCGCCACGTCCTCGCCGATGTTGCCCGACACGATGACGAACGGAATGTCGAGCGCATGCGCGCGCAGCGTGGCGAGCGCTTCCAGTCCGCTGAAATCCGGCATGGAATAATCCGATATGACGATGTCCCAGGGCCCCGAGCGCAGCGCCGCTTCCATCCCGACGCGGGTGTCGACCGCCTCATAGTACAGGTTGTAGCCGCCGCGCTTCAATTCCCACACGAGCAGCAGCACATCGTCCTCCGAATCCTCCACGATGAGGACCCGGACCGGGCGCTGCTGCGCCGCCGATTCGGATGCCGAGAGCAACATGTTACCGATCCTGCGGAAAGTGGCTGAGCAGCCACTTTCCGCACTGCGCTCCCCTCTCCCTTTGGGAGAGGGGTTGGGGGTGAGGGAGCGAGCCGTGAAGCATTTTCCGGAGGCTCGCTAGGGCTGGGTGCGGGTGGAGCCGAGAGCGCCGAGTGATTCGTTCAGCATGAGCCAATAGCGCGCAAGCTGCTCGACCGCCTGCGAGAAGCTGTCGAATGCGACCGGCTTGCGCACGAAGCTGTTGGCGTTGTTCTGGTAGGCATGCAGGATGTCGCGCTCCTCCCCGGAGGAGGTGAACACGACCACGCAGGCCAGCACGGTCCGCGGGTCGGACCGGATGCGCTTGAGCACCTCGAGACCGTCGATGCGCGGCAGTTTCAGGTCGAGCAGGATCAAGGTCGGCAACCGGCTCACGTCGCGGTCGCTGTAGGCGCCCTGGCCGAACAGGAAATCGAGCGCTTCCGCACCGTCGCGGACCACCTTGATGCGATCGCCGAAGCCGCTGCGGCCGAGCGCCCGCAACGTCAGGGCTTCGTCATCGGGGTTGTCTTCGACCAGTAGTATCGCAGGGGCATTCATGACCGACCGCCTCCACCTGCCAATGTGAAATAGAAGGTAGCGCCCTGGCCGAGCGTGGACTCGGCCCATACCGTACCGCCGTGCCGATCGATGATGCGGCTCACCGTCGCGAGCCCGACTCCGGTGCCTTCGAACTCGCGCGGCGAGTGCAAGCGCTGGAATGCGCCGAACAGCTTTCCGGCGTGCCCCATGTCGAATCCCGCCCCGTCGTCGCGCACGTAGTACACCATCTTGTTGCGTTGCGTCAACACTCCGAACTCAATGCTAGCGCTTGGCTGCTTGGAGGTAAACTTCCATGCGTTGCCGAGCAGATTCTGCAGCGCGATGCGCATCAGGCTGGGATCGGCGAGGCACTGTATCCCGGGATGAATGCTCACGTCGACGCTGCGCTCGGGGGATTCGGTACGAAACTCGTGGACGATGGCCTCGGCGATCGCGGACATGTCGGTGCGAACGCGCTTCAACTCGCTGCGCGTCACGCGCGAGAGCGACAGCAGGTCGTCGATCAACTGACCCATGCGCTGGCTCGCATTGCGCACGCGCTGCAGGTAGTCGCGCGCGGTGGCTTGCAGGCCGCCTGCGTACTCCTCGACCAGGATGCGGGAAAAGCCGTCGATCGAACGCAACGGCGCCCGCAGGTCGTGCGAGACGGAATAGGCGAACGATTCGAGCTCCCGGTTGGCCGCTGACAGTTGCGCCGTGCGCTCCGCCACGCGCCGCTCGAGCTGCTCGTTCATCTGCTGGATCGCCTGCTCGGCCTGCTTCTGGGCCGTGACGTCGACGATCACGCCATCCCAGACGACCGAGCCGTCGTCCAGATACTTGGGCATGGACTGACCGCGCACCCAGCGGATGCGGCCGCTGCGGGTCCGGATCGGCATCTCGGCGATCCACAGCGAGCGGCTGTGGCGCGAGATGCGCATGGACCGAAGCAGCTGGCGGCGGTAAGCCGGGTCGACCAGGCGGAACATGCTGCGCGGATCGCGTATCAGGGTTTCGGGGGTCTCCTCAAGCATGTCCAATGCCCGCTCGCTGACGAACTCGAACGCGGCGGTCCGGTCGGGCCGCAGGCGGTACTCGAACACGATGCCGGGGATGTTGGCCGCGATGCTGCGCAGGCGCTCGTCCGCCTGCTGGCGTTGCGCCTCTACCCGCTTGCGCTCGATGAACTGCCCGACCTGGTGGCCGATCGCCTGCATCGCTTCGATCAGGACGTTTTCCGGGCGCTGGTGCGAGCGGCCGAAGAACTGCAGCGCGCCGAGGAAGCGCTCGCCCGCCTGGACCGGGATCGAAATCGCGGAGCAGATGTCGGCCTCGATCAGGCGCAGCCGCAATTCGCTGCTCACCCGCGCGGGCAGATCGTTGTCCCATTGCGGATAGCGTGATTCGACCGTGCGCCAGTACATCGTGCTCGCGCGCAGCTGTCGCGGCGCGCTCAACGTTTCGACCAGTGCGTGCAGCGTAGGCGTCGGCTTGGTCCACGAGTAGGGGCAGGAAACGAGTCGGCTGGCGGCATCGAACACGCGATAGACGCCACACTCCCAGCCGAGCATGCTGCAGATCGTGCGCAGGATGCGCTCGATGGCCTCTTTTTCGGACTGCTCGTCGGTGAGCGCGCGGGCGACTGCATATTCGGTTGCGCGGCGCGCTTCGTCGAGCCGGCGCAAGGTCACGTCGGTTCCGACCAGGATGAATTCGACCAGCGTTCCGCCCGCACCCCGGCGTGCCGCCGCGGACACCGCCAGATCGCGCAGCTCGCCGCGGCGGGTGCGGATGCTGAGGTGATAGTCGCCGATTCCGCCCTGTGCGCTCGCTTGCAGCAGGCACTCGACCTGGACCTTGGCGTCGTTGTCGCAAAGCGCTTTCCAGAAATTACGACCCTGCAGCTCTTCCGGGGTGAAGCCGGTGATCTCGAGTACCGACGGGTTCACCGAGCGCGTGGTGCCGTCGGCGGCGATGGACGCGATCAGCGTCGGCGCCGAAGCGAGCACGTGACCGATGTATTCCTTCTCGGCTCGCAGATCGTCTTCGGCCCGCCGCCGCTCCATGTACTGGCCGATCTGGCTGCCGATCGCACGCAGCGAAGACAGCAGCTCCGGGTCGTACGGCTGTGCCTTGGCCGTCAGCAGCTCGACGATCGAGACCACCCGCGAGCCGAGCGTGACCGGAATGAGCAGCGAATTGACGAACGCGACGCCCGCAACCGGCGCATGGCGCGGCTCGAGCTCGGCCGCGCCCACCCACTTCGGTGTCGCGGTTCGCCAGACCTGGGCGAGCAGGTTTGCGTCGTCCCAGGCGACCTTGGCGCCGAGGCTTCCCGATATCGCATCGGCATCCCGATCGGGCCGGCACCACAGGCAGGCGCGCTGGAAGCCGTTCGCCTCGGCGTCGAAGTCCCACTGCGCCGCGCAGTCGAGCGCCAGCGACTGGCACAGCGTTTCCAGGATGCGCGGCATGGTATTGCCCAGCGGCGCCGATTCCGCCAGCAGTTGGGCCACGCGGTGCTCCACCAGGCGCCGGCGCTCGGCTTCGCGTCGCGACGTGATGTCGCGGGCCACGGCCGATGCCGCGGTGACGCGCCCGCTCGCGTCGCGCAAGGGCGAGAGCGTGACCGCGATATGGATGGTGCGCTCGCCCTTGATGCTCAACTCGGTTTCGAGGCCCTCGATCGCCTCGCCGCTGGCGGCGCGGGCGATCAGGCGAGTGGCCTGTTGGGCCTCGTTTGGCGGCAGCAACTCGGACAGGCGATGACCGATCGTTTCCTCCGGCCGGTAGCCGAACATGCGGGTGGCACCTCGGTTCCAGGACAGGATGTGGCCGTCGGCCGAGGCGCTGAAGATGGCGTCCTCGGTGGACTCCACCACCGCGGCCAGATGCTGCACGGCCTGCTCCGCGCGGCGCTCGTCGGTTACATCGCTGAGTGTGCCGCGCGCACGGTACGGCGAATGCTCGGCCGGGGCGGGCGCTTCGGCGCGTGCGCGCAGCCAGCGCACTTCACCCGACTCCCGCAGCGTGCGGAATTCCACGTCCAGGTGGCCTTGCGCCATCAGCGCCGCCCAGGCGCGCTGGACTCGCGGGCGGTCTTCCTCCAGCACTTTCTCGAGCAGCCGCTCCAGGGTCGGAACCAGCGCAGTCGGGACACCGAGCAGGCTTGCCGCCTGCGCGCCCCAATCGATGGTTCCCGTGCGCGCCTCGATGCGCCAACTGCCCAGGCGCGCGATGCGATGCACTTCCGTGAGCTCCGCCTGATTCTCGTGCAGTTGCGCGACCGATTCCTCGCGCCGCCGCAGGTGCCGGTCGAACAGCACCGCGAGCGTGAGGGCGAGCGCGCTGATCAGGAGCGCGGCCGTGCCTTCGATCGCGGCTTGCCG
>WHTS01000119.1 GCA_009377585.1 Betaproteobacteria bacterium | reverse complement strand
CATGTCCTGGTCGATCAGAGCCTCGTAGTCGCGCAACGACGCCAGTTCCACGTGCACTTGCGGCAGGCTCGCCGGGTCTGGGGCGAAGCGTGCGCGCAGGGCGTTCAGATCGGGCAACTGCCCCTGGTCCAGGCACTGGCTGAGCGCCTCGGCCAACTGCGCCTCGCAGGTGCGTTCGTGCGCCAGGCTCAGCAGCTCCACCATGGTCTTGCAGGCCGTGCGCGGGGGAAGCGCCTCGCACAGCCGATCGAAGGTCAACCGATAGGCCTGCCGCGGGAAGAGCTGGTCACGGTAGACCAGGTTCAGTAGCGCCATGGGCTTGCGGCGCAGGGCATGGATCACATGGCGGTAGTCGATGACATGGCCGTGCTTGCCGTTGACGCCGGGACGCCCGCGCGGGCGCGTCATCAGCGCCGTGGCACCGAGGAACAGCTCCAGGCGGTCGTCGTAGAGCCGCACCCGCAGCCGGTGGCCGATCAGCCGCGACGGTACGGTGTAGAAGACCTTGCGCAAGGTGAAGCCGCCCGCGGAGGTCACATACACGCGCGTCTCCTCGTAGTCGCCGGTGCGCTCAGCCGGCAGCGGCTGCAGGAAGGACCGCTCGGCTTCGATGCGCTTGGCGTTGCGTGCCGCCGAGAATGACGTGCGCATGCTCGAAACCCGAGCAGGCCAGGCGGAAGTGGTACAGACGGTGGTCCAGTGCGACGCCGGCCACGGTGACGCCGAGACTGTCCATCTCGGTGAAGTCGGACAGCCCCAAGCGGCCAGGTCCGTGCACTTGGCGGAAGACGACGTCGCGCTCCTCGCCGTAAACGGCGCGCCAGGCGCGGATGCGTCGCTCCAACGTCCGGCGCACGCCGCGCGCCATCCCCGGATGGCGGCGCAGCATCTCCTCGAGCACCGCCACGGGCCGTATGCCCGGTGCACCTTGAAGCAGCGGAACGACCTCGGCGTCGAAGATCTCGGCCAGGGGATCGGGGCGTCGCCGCCCGCGCGCGGTCTGCTTCTGCGATGGCAGGCGAGGATCGTGCTCGATGCGGTACGCCGTGGCGACGCTGAAGCCGGCGCGGACGGCCGCCGTGGATAGCCCTTCGGTGAGTCTCAGCTTCATGTAAAGCCTCATCTGGTGGTCGTTGAGGTGTCGTCCGGGCACGGCGGGCCTCCCTAGGCACGGAAGGCCTGCCTCATACCCGATCTACCGCGACCACCGATAAGACTTCCCCGGAAGGGAGTGCCTCCTCGGCGACTAGGAGCGACAGCGGTTCCGGGCTACGCCCGTCGCCCGCTGTCGTTCACAAGAAACTTCTCATCCTGATTGACGCGCTGTTCTCATCTTGATTGACGCGCGACAACGACTGCTGTTCGAGCTCAAGCGCTCGCACCGCGAGATCGCCCGAAGCGTCGGCGCGGCCTCGAGCACGGTGGAGGAGTACCTGCGCCGCTTTGCCGAGGTGAGACTGGGCTGGCCGCTGCCGCAGAGCCTCGGGGAGGCGCAGCTCGAGGCGAGGCTGTTTCCGCCCCCGACCGCGGTGTCGGCCGCACAGCGCGCCGAGCCCGATTGGGCGTATCTGCACCGGGAGATGCGTCGGCCCGGCGTGATACTCATGTTGCTGTGGCAGGAGTATCGGGCCAACCACCCACAGGGCTTCGCCTACAGCTGGTTCTGCGAGCACTACCGGGCGTGGGTGGGGCGGCTCGATCTGGTCATGCGCCAGGAGCACCCGAGCCGGCGAGAAGCTGTTCGTGGACTACGCCGGGCAAACGGTGCCGGTCATCGACCGCGACACGGGCAAGGTGCGCGCGGCCTGTGAACGCGCCCATAAACTTCGTATGACCAGCTTCAAGAGCATCGAGTCGATGCTCTTGAACAACCTCGACTGCGCCCCGCTCGCCGAGCAGGCAACGTCGAGGCAGATGCCGCTGCTCCACGACAACATCCGCGGCCCCGAGTCCTACTCCTGACCCCTGACAGGAGAACCAACCGTGCTACGCCATCCCACCATCGAGAAGCTGCAACAACTCAAGCTCGCCGCCATGGCCCGCGAGCTCGCCCAGCAACGTGCGCTGCCCGAGGCCGCCGCCTTGAGCTTCGAGGAACGCCTTGGGGCTGCTCGCCGACTGCGAGCTCACCGAACGCGACAGCCGGCGCCTGGCACTGCGACTGCGATCCGCCAAACTGCGCGAGGCCGCCGCCATCGAAGACCTCGACACCCGCGCTGCGCGCGGACTCGACAAAGCGCTGATCTTGCTGCTCGTCATTTGCCAATGGATCGCCGAGCACATGAACTGCCTCATCAGTGGGCCGACCGGAATCGGCAAGACCTGGCTCGCCTGCGCGCTGGCCCATAAGGCCGCTCGTGAGGGCTATTGGACGTGCTCATCCGCGACGACCTGGCCATGGCGCCCATGACCGACGCCCCTCGGCGCGACCTGCTCGAAATCATCGACGATCGCTACCAGCGTCGCTCCACGATCGTCACCAGCCAAATTCCCCTGGAGCAGTAGCACACCGCCATCGGTGAGCCTACTCTTGCCGATGCCATCCTCGACCGGCTCGTGCACAACGCCTACAAGCTCGCCATGAATGGAGGTCCATGCGCGACTATCCCAAGTTGACGCCAGCCAACCAAGACAAATAACGTCCACCCTCCCGCGTCGCCGGGCGCCCTGAGTCACCTGATCGAATTAGCGTGGAGGCGCTGATCGCTTTGCCGTGAAGCGACTGATCAACAGCACCGCGGAATCAGTGATCGATTTGCGTGGAATACGCCTACCGCTCTGCCTCGCCCTGCCCGCGTTTAACGCGGATCTCCACCGTCGTCGTGAACACCGCCCACAAGCCAAGCGCCGCGACCAAGAGCATGCCGACGCCGGACCAGAGGCTGAGCATGACCCCATATCCCAATAGCCAAAGCAGCAACAGCGCGGCCGCACGCACCCATTGCCGGTTCACTGCGGGGATGAACCAAGGCAATACGAACGCAACCGGGGGAAGCAAGACAATGACGAGCAGTTTCTTCATTCGCTACGCGGCGGTTCCCAGTTGCTTCAGATGTTCGGCCAGGCGAATGGCGAAGGCGATGATCATCATCGTTGGACCAGAGTAGCCGGAAGTCGGGAAAATGGAGCTTCCTGCCACGTAAAGATTCGCCATCCCGTGTACCTTCCCGTTAGGGTCGACCACGCCGTTTCGTCCCGTGGTGGCCATTCTCGTCGTGCCTATGTGGTGGTAGTGTCCCCGCACATGCGCCCGGATCGCTTCCGGCGTCAAGGGATCGAGCTCGAACCGACCGGCGCCGAGCCGACTCAGCTCACGCACCACAACTTCCTGGCCTTTGGCGAAGGTGCGATAGTCCAACTCGGACAGCGCCCAGTTCAGCACGACCTTGCGTACGCCGAGTGCATCGCGCTCGGTGCTCAGGGTGATCCGCGAAGCCGGGTTCGGGCTTTGCTCAATGCGATGATCGAGCATATAGGCGATCGGCTTCGGGCGCACCACGCCTAGCCGGGCGCCAAAGGACCGGGCGCCCTGCCCGGGCGATGTCGTAAGCATTCGTACGGCGGCGATGGTCCGCAAGTCTGCCGGCTCCCAGAACCGGGAATAAAGCCTTTCGAGCGCCTTGGCGGACTCCTCGAAACCATACAGGGGGAGAAAGCGGCAATAGTACTGGAGCATCCTTTCGCGGCGCATCGCCTGGGCCGAAAGGCTCAAATTCATATTGAGATTAATCTTGCGCAGAGTATCGGCGTCATAAAGCTGCGGGAAAGCGTCGCTCGGAAAGAACAAGCCCGACTCGGCGTAGGGATGCTCCATGAAGTTGCGCCCGAGCTGGCCGGATTCGTTTCCGATTCCGCCAACGATCACGTCGTCCGAATGCAGCATCAAGCGGGCGTTCTCTACAGCGTGGGCGGCCAGGACAAAGCGCCTTGCGTGTACCTTGAACGGCCTTCGCCCGAAGGCTCGAACCGTGACGCTGTCCAGGCGGTTCCCGTTCGGGCTGACATCGAGATGAACGACGTTTGCGTGGAGGATTACGTCGAGATTCGACTGCTGCCCCAACGCCTGAGAGTAGAGTTCCTGGAAGCGCCGACGCCGGGTGATCTGGAATACCTTGCTGTGGAAATCGCCGGATCTCGACTCCAGCAGGTCCGATGGCAAGTAGCCATTGCGTAGCGCCTGCACTTCCGGGCGGAAGCCGTCGGTTTGCAGCCCGATCTGAGCGGCAGCAGCGGCCACATAGGGCGCAATGTCTTTGTACCCGATGGGCCAGGCGGGTACGCCGAGCTCAGGCCAGCCATCGTAGTCGATTGGATCGTTTTCCCGGCAGTAGCCGCTCCAATGGTTGGTCGTACCCCCGAAGAAACGCAGCCGACATGACGTCATGTCGTAGTACGGAATGCCGGTCTGCGTGGCTTGATAAAGATTCTGGGTCGCGCCGTCGATGTCGCGGCCTCCGCTTTCCAGCAGCACCACGCGTAGTTTGCTGTCGGCCAGGTTGGTGCACAGGGTGATGCCTGCCGCACCGGCTCCGATCACACAAACATCTACGGTTGGAGCCGAATCGAACTCGGTACTCAAAGCGTCTACGAACTGGGTCATGTATCGCGGGTGCACGCCGAGAGGAACAGTGCCACCTCGGTGTGCGAAAATTCCAACCCTCGGATTCTCTTCACCCGGCCGGCGGCGAGATCGTCGTCGATGCAGGCGGCAAGCGCCTGCCTTGCGCTGGACAGCACCGGTCCGATCAGGCGTTGCAATCTTTCTTGCACCTGCACCAGGATCGGCCCTCTTTCCTGCACTGGGATAGAGACCGCCATCTTAAGCTTCAGTCCCCTGCCGACCGACAAGCCCACGGCCCTGCAGACATCGTCCAGATACGCTGCGGGGCTGGAGAAAGTACTTGTGAATGTAAGGGCCGCGCTGGAGTCCACGCACGGCGCGAGCATCGCGGCACACATGAGCTGCCTGCGGCAGCTCGAGTGAGGCAACGAGGAGCGGTGCATCACAGTTCCTTCATGTACTGGATCAACGCGGCGATGTCGCTGTCGCTCATGCCAGACAAAGGCATCTTCGTTCCCGACACCATTCTCTCGGGGCCGCGAAGAAATCTTGTCAAGGATTCTTCATCCCAGACGATGCCGCTGTTGCGCATGGCAGCGGAGTACTCGTATCCAGCGACGGAGCCGGCCCGCCGGCCCAATACGCGCACGAGATGCGGCCCCACCATGTGCACAGAACTCGTAAACCGGTGGCACGCGACGCAAGTGACCACGACGCGCTCTCCCGCTGCGATGCGCATTCTCTTGTCGTGGTATGCCTTCGCCGAATCGGCCGTAGGACCACCGAGAAGGATTGCCAACCCGACCGCCGCGGTCCAGAGGAGGCCGCCGAAAGCCAAACGCACTCGCTGCTTTTTGAATCGATCCATGTAACGACGCTGCTGTCCCTGGCAATCGCGGCACCAACGTGTCCGGCGTGCGGCGGAACCAGACGCGACGCGGGCAAGCAACCCTTGGCGCGCTACACCGCGCTCCGGCATGACCCGCGACTTCGAGTTGATTTGCACTTCGTACCGCGGGTCAGAGCATAACGCACTCACTCCTTCCCTGGTCCATCGCCTTTACCCCGGCTATGATAATCATCACAGCATCCTACTAGTGGGCGGCACAGCTACTGCACCTACAAAGCACGCCTGGTAGCGTCCCGGCTCTTTTCAACCTATCCGCCTGGAAGAAGCGCCCGCGGTTGGTGTACGCACCAACCTCGCGGGCGACTGACCCTATGCGTACTTCACGAAACCACCCGCATCCAGAATCCGTTCGCTCGGGTCGTCGCGAATTGCGGAAATCCACATCGCTGCCAGAAATCCGCGGCCGCTTGCATGAGGTCGGTATCGATCCCGGATACAAAAAACCCGGGAAACACAACTTCGTATCGCTCACCCTTATCGGCCAGAAGCGTAGCGGCCAGAAGATACTGCTCAGAGTAATAGCGCTGCGCCCAATCCGCGGGGTAGTCGTGCGGGAGATAAATGTCGTCGATATAGATGAGAACGCCAGGCTTCAAGCGCGGCAGAATCTCGAGGAAGGTTATCGTGACGTCGCTGTTTTGGAAGCACCGGTGGGAATTGTCGATCATCAAAATGTCGCCGGGCTGCAGCCGGTCGAAGATTTCCGGATCAACTGTTTCAACGGGCCTACGGACTACCTCATGGCACAACGCGTCGATCTCGGCACGGGGCTCTGGATCGACAGACACGATTCTCGTCTCGAGATTGTTATCGATGATCGATCGACGTGCGAACTTCGTTGAGTTCCCGGAGCCGACTTCGACGTACAACCTAGAGTTGAACAATGCCGGAAAAGCATAGAGCGCGGCGGCGTCCAAGCCCATCACAAATCTGTTCATCCAAAAGGGAGCGCTGGGATCGGCAGGGGCATCGACTGGAATGGCGGCGAGTTTCGCTTCATAGGGCCTCAGCCGCTCGATGATTCGAAGATAGCTATCCTTGTGTTTCGCGATCAGATAATGGAGCCGCTGATGCGGCGGTTTGCCCCAACCATAGCGTGGCTGGACATTTACTGAATAGTCCAGATAGATCGGACTCTGACCGGCATTCGATCTGTAGTAGAGTTCGCGCACCGCCGCTGGGAACGGAAAGGTTCTTTTCAAAGCGTTTTTAGCCTTCCGAATCAAACCCACTTACGTAGCCTCCGACTGGATTGAACGGTGCAGGGTCGGGGATGCACAAGTGCAACCGACATGCGACATGGTCCGCACTGGGTGAGATTCAACTTCTAGAATTAACCTATCGTCGGCCGGATGAATCGTCAATAGAACTCCGCGAGTCATGACCGCTTCACATCGGACGTCGCTGTGAGCGTAACAAGATCCGAAACTCATCGGCATTCTTCTGTAGTCAGACTGAGGTCGAGTCCACGCCTCATAATATTACGGAAATGATCGTCACAGACCACTCCAGGTCCGTCACCGGAAGGTTACGACAGAAGCGTCGACACCGTCGTCAGGAGCCGGTGGCCCAGGAGGGAAAATCTGCCCTACCGTCCCTCTCCCAATCGAGGGCCGAGAAAAATTTCAGGCGCATGCACTTGGCGCTTTGCTATCAAGCGCCCAACGGACTTCAGGTCCAGACCGCTTAGTCCCGCCGCCCGAGTGGTTGATCAACCGTCGAGCAGCACTCGAAGCGGTGAACTTGCCGCCTATTCACGTCGTCACATGAACCTGCGAAGCCTTCTCTTCAGGGTGCGTGACAAGGAATTCTTAATGGTCTGAGGTGTGAATCGGGATAGCCGTCGCAGGAATCGGCCCGAAAGCTCTTGATTGGGTGACCGGGTGATATCTTCGTAGTATCCCCGGTTGTAGCCCTGCAGCCACCAGCTGTCACCGCATGGGTCGATCGCGGGCTCATGCGTTCTGGTGAGGAACGCCGTCTTCCCGACGACCTCTCGGAACTCGAACATCGAATCGGCGCGCAGGATATCGAGCATTCTGCCGATAGACGGAATATCAATGTCGTCGATGATCAAGATGCCGCCTGCCGCGAGATGCGGATAGAAGTAGTAGTACTCGATATCAGGGAATGGGTAGCCATGCGGCCCGTCGATCAGAACTGCCTGCAAGCCTTGCTCGAACAGATGCTGTGGAAGTGTCCGCTGGCTAGGCCCTTCGACGAACCTCACCCGCTCCGCACGAAGTAGCGACGAGCACTTGGTTTGGCTCAGGCTCTTCTCGCCATCCAGCGCAAACACAACATGATCGTCGGAGAGATGAGAGAAAAGCAGGGTCGTCCGACCGACGCCGGTTTCGGCGGTTCGCCGAAACCCACCACACTCTTCGCTGTACCGTACGATTGCGAGGAGGACATCTCGGTTCACCGAGCCTGCCTGATGCCAGTCGTTCGGAAGGCTTACGATCTGGTCGATAATGGCGAGCGACTCTTGCTTCATCGTCCTTTATGTCCGGGCGTCAGGCCCCTAGAACCGAATTCTACGACTACCGGGCACCAGCGCGAGCGATCCGGAATCGGAACCAGCTTAGTGGTAGCTGTCGAACATGTTGTTCGAGCGGCGGTCGCCTACTCATCGAACAGTTTAATCGATCGCCCGATGGAGAATCCACTAGGATTGGACTTACCTCAACTTCGTACAGGGGGCATTTGCCTGCACTGGGCCGGAAGAACACCAGTCTACTTCGAAAGGAGCGTAGCTTGTGCCATCTGTCGATGTAATTCGAATACGGCACGTGCGCCCAGCAGCCGCCTTCGGTCGTTTCGAGGCGCTTGAGTACTTCTCCGTAGCCGGCGTAGCCATCGACGAGCAGCGTGCCCTTGGATCGCTCCGCCGCCGGCCATGACGGACAGTCTGGGCGATAATCCACCCACTTGCGTCGCTGTGCTCCGTCACTGTTCGCCATCGCCGGATCAGGTGGCCGCCATCTCCGGATTGCGCACCAATCGGGCCGGCGCGGAGAGGGCAGTTGGACGGAGCGAGTGGTCACGGCACGAGTAGCTGGCCCGAGCCTTGATCGCGGTTCTGGGCTCTACACGGGTTCGAAATTTGCTGTCCTCGAACGCCCTTATCGACATTCGCTGCTTGCAGCTCGAACCAATGGAGGATTCACTACCATGCGAGCCATCAGCCGTCTTTTGCCCCTCGCGATGATGTCGTTCACGCTGAACGCTCAGTCTACGGTATTGACTTTCGATGGCTTCTCGGACAACGAGATCGTTCCTCAGAGTTATGGCGATCGGGTGATCGACTTCGGTACCTCATATGGTAGCGGGGGAGGAATGACCCCGAACATCGAAGTGGACTACATTCCGGTCAGCAACAGTATTCCTTTCACCAACTGGGTGAGCGATTATGCCACGCTGACCAACGCGCTGAGCAGCATAGAGTTCGATACCCAGGGGTACATTCAGCTCACACCTGATGCGGGATTTGATGTGGTTTTGAACAGCTTTCAGGTGGCCGCATGGTTGGACGAGAGCTTTCCCGACAGTCGCATCTTTGTAGCAGACACCGCCGGCGCGACCCTCTTCGATACCGGCACGTTCACAGCCCTGCCGGGAGTCGTGCAGATCTATCCGACCGGTCCACTACGGTCATCGACCGGCTTGCGAATAAATATTCACGACTTCGGCGACTTGGGCGTGGACAGTATTGCCTTCAGCCAGGTGCCGACCATTCCAGAGCCACAAATTCATGCGCTCTGGATTGCAGGCCTGGCTCTGGTCGGGACGATCGCTTGGAAATCGCGGAGAACGCGCCGGCAACCAGTGTAGGTTCCCGGGCAAACCGGTATCAGATGTCGTGTCTTGATCGTCATCCTACCTGGGCATCCCGCTCTTTGTATTGAAGGCAGCTCGCTCCGCTGCGGCAAACGAGTTTGCGCGAGCGATCGGCCCCATCCAGAGAATGTTCCGAAAGGCGGCGGAAGATCGGTACAAGCCCTGTTTCCAGTAATGCCTTGTCGGCTCGATCTTTCGGATGCTGTGGTATTGAAGCGTCGCAATACCATCGAGATGCAGAACCTCGCGGAATCGGGTTTCCGATTCGTTCCGCCTCCAGATTGTAACGCTGCCAGTATCATCGGCGGCGAACTTTATGCGCATGACTAAGTCCGTCCAGTAGCCAGGGTTGAGAGAGCTGTCGAAGAAGGTCCTTTCGACAAAGTGATTGCCCTGGGCTAGATCCCCTCCGTTGGTCCGCAGAGCGAAGCGACCACCCTTTATGTCCAACGCAAGGGCAGGGGAACTACCCAACGAGTCGGGGCCATGCAATTGCAAAAGTATCTGGAACGCCTTCGGAGTATTGAGCGCGATTGTCTTGAAGTCGGTGGGGAATTTGTAGCTTAGCGCAAAATACTGAGTCCCGCTTTCGGCCGATTCGTACAATACGCCCCCCGCGGCGGCCCTCATGTGTGCTACTTCGGCGCGCTCGGTCCCAATGCAACATGACATGGGATTGTCGCCGGGCCGAACATCTACGACTGCTACTGCTTTACGATGGTTGGTCATGGCCCCGGATGCGATGAGTCGATTGAGAGCCATAACTTCTATGTAGGCCCATCTTCCACGCTGCGCATCCACTTCGAAGTCGCTCAAGAACGAAACACCCGATGACACGGCAGCGTGCACGGGGACTGCAAGTACCATTAAACATACCGTCCAAAACGCAGCGCGGCAAAAACTTGCAAAGCAGTTGAACTGCACTTACGACCTCCTATGGTCACTGGAACGCGAGAACGAGCCCCATGCGCGGCCCTGCCAGGCCCTCGTAGAGGTGAGGGCGGACCGACGAGTTGAAGAACTGTGTGATACTGGCGCCACCGACGGCTATCATCGTCAACGCGCGTAGGCGCCTTGAGTGGGAGGATCGAGAGTAAACTGCTTTTTTTTCGTGCACAAGTCGGCTGAAGCCGTTCGATCCGTCGCACATCTGCGACATCAGTCACACCTCGTTTCTGGGCTGTCGGTATGCCTTGCCCTCGATCGCGGATTTCAAAGTGCAAAGGTACTAGAATCGCGCAACGCGCTTCGGTACGCGACAGCTGGCCGAAGTGCGGTTTGGAACGCAAAGCTAGGCAGACGGCATTTTTCGTGCTTGCCTGGAAATGAAATGCGTCACGAGACGCAAAGCGTGAACGGGCATCGCGTCATTCGAGGATCCAGATGAAGAAACGAATCGCCCTGATAGCCGGAGCCCGGCCGAACTTCATGAAGATCGCGCCCATCATGCGCGCGCTGGAAGCGTACGAATCCAGCACGGAAGCGATCCTCATCCATACGGGGCAACACTACGACCCGGAGATGAGCGATGTCTTCTTCTCGGATCTGGGAATCCGGAAACCGGATAAATTCCTCAATTGCGGGGGTGGGAGCCATGCGCAGCAGACCGCCCGCATCATGATGGCCTTTGAGGAAGTTGCGTTAGGTCTCGAGCCTCAATGGGTGGTCGTGGTCGGCGATGTCAATTCAACGGTTGCCTGTTCGCTGGTCGCAAAAAAACTGCACATGCAGGTGGCGCACGTCGAAGCGGGGCTTCGCAGTGGCGACCGGAAGATGCCCGAGGAGATCAACCGCATCGTGACCGATTCGATCTCCGATCTTTTTTTCGTGACCGAGCCGGCTGGCGAGAAGAACCTGCTCAGGGAAGGGCACTCGCCAGACAAGATCCACTACGTCGGTCATGTGATGATCGACAACTTGCTTTATCAATCAGAGCGCCTCGCGGCGGGTGGTGCCAAGGATCTGCCGTTTGCTCCCTTGAAAAATCGACTGACCCGGTATGGTGTCGTTACGCTGCATCGTCCTTCGAACGTGGATGAGCCGCAGACGTTGCGACGTCTGATGGATACGCTGGCCGACATTTCGCGCTCCCTGCCGCTCATTTTTCCGGTGCACCCGCGTACTCGGCAGCGCATCGACGCGCTGGGAATCGGCGTTCCCGCAAGCTTGCATCTACTGCCGCCACTGGGCTACATGGATTTCCTCAACCTTTGGAAGGATTCCGTGGTCGTCATCACCGACAGCGGAGGTTTGCAGGAAGAGACGACAGGGCTCGGTGTGCCCTGTGTGACGGTGCGCGAAAATACCGAACGACCGGTCACTGTGGAGGAGGGGACGAACCTGATCGTGGGGCATGATTTCGACAGCCTGCGCCGCGTAGTCGAGGATGTGATGGCTGGACGGTCGAAGCAAGGGAGACGACCGCGCTTTTGGGACGGCAAGGCGGCCGAGCGAATCTGCGAGGTTTTCGCCCGCACATAACCTCGCTATAGCCAGGAAAGATGCTCGATGCGGGGAGGTGCATTGCAGAAGTACTCAAGGGGTATGAGGTTGTGCTCGCGCGCGAGCGCATGGACCTCATTGGAGCGGATTTGAAGTGAACATCACCGTCATAGGAACAGGCTACGTCGGCTTGGTCACCGGGGCATGCCTGGCAGAAGTGGGCAACAACGTCACCTGCGTGGATAGCGATCGGGCCAAGATCCAAGCGCTGGAAGCCGGGCATATTCCGCTCTACGAGCCCGGCCTGGAAGCGCTGGTGCAGCGAAACGTCAAGGAACGCCGACTGCAGTTCGTGACCCGCCTACAGGAGGCCATTGAGGATCACGACGTCTACATGATCGCCGTGGGGACGCCTCCGAACGAGGATGGTTCCGCCCAACTCGGCGCAGTCCTTGGCGTGGCCGAAGAGCTTGGCGAATGTGTTTCGAGCCCATGCGTGGTGGTGACGAAGTCGACCGTTCCGGTCGGCACGACGGAGCAGGTCGAAGCAAAAATCCGCACGGCCTTGGCACGACGAGGGCTCGATATCGCGGTCGACGTCGTAAGCAACCCGGAATTTCTCAAGGAGGGCGATGCCGTCGGCGATTTCATGCGCCCGGAACGGATCATCGTGGGTACCGAAAGCGCCCGAGCGCTGCAGGTGATGAAGGAGCTTTATGCTCCAGTGACCCGCAGCCACGAACGGCTGATCGCCATGACGGTGCGCGATGCCGAATTCACCAAGTACGCGGCGAACGCCATGCTGGCGACGCGGATCTCGTTCATGAACGAACTTGCGGCCATTTGCGAACGGGTCGGCGTCGACATCGAAAACGTGCGCGTGGGCATCGGCTCGGATCGGCGCATCGGCTACCAGTTCATCTACCCGGGCTGCGGATACGGCGGCTCCTGCTTTCCCAAGGATGTCAAAGCGCTCATCCGCACGGCCCTCGACAATGGAGTAGAACCGCAACTTCTGCAATCGGTGGACCGCCGCAATAGCGCGCAAAAGCGCGTGCTGTTCGAGAAGATCCACGAACGCTTTTCGCGCAAGCTCGATGGGCTCGTGTTCGGGGTCTGGGGCCTGGCATTCAAGCCGGGAACCGACGATATGCGCGAGGCGCCGGCGATTCCCTTGCTCGAAGGCCTCATCCAGGCGGGAGCCAAGGTTCGGGCGTACGATCCGGTGGCCCATGAAATGGCTGCTCGCGTATTGCCGTCCGAGTGGTTCGAGTCGGGGCAGCTCGAGCTCGCCGAGCATCAGTACGATGCGTTGGAAGGCGCCGATGGCCTCGTGCTGGTCACCGAATGGAAGCCCTTCCGTCAGCCCGACCTGCGGGCCATGCGTCGCATCATGCGCCAGCACGTCGTCTTCGATGGCCGGAATCAGTACGATCCGGATCAGATGGCCGAAGCAGGCTTCGAATATTTCGGAATCGGAAGACGGAAGTAATGCTGCTCCCGAGTTGATACCATTCGGTGCACACGTAATCGGAGTGTTGCACCATGCCCCGCAAGATCACCGTCCTCGGCGCCGGTATCGTCGGCATCTGTTGCGCGAGCTACCTGCAGCGCGATGGCCATCAAGTAACCCTGATCGATCGCGGTGAGCCAGGGCGGGGAACGTCCTACGGCAATGCCGGCATCCTGAGCCCGGCTTCATGCGTGCCCATGGCGCTTCCCGGCGTCCTTTCCAAGCTTCCCGGCTGGCTGATGGACCCAATGGGGCCGGTGGCCGTGCGCATGGCGCATCTGCCGGCGATGCTTCCGTGGTTTCTGCATTTTCGCAAGGCGACCCGCGCCGCAAATGTCGAGGCAAACGCCGATGCGCTTCGGCGTCTGCTGGCGCAAACCTTCGATGCCTATGCGCCGCTCGTCAAGGCGGCCGGCGTCGAGGACATCGTGCAGCGCCCCGGCTACCTCGTGGTGTACGAATCGGACGCGGCTTTCGATTCCGATGCGTTGAGCTGGAAGATCCGGCGCGATCGGGGCGTAGAGTTCGACATCCTCGACGGGCCAGGGCTGCGGAAGCTCGAGCCGGCGCTCGCTCCGATCTATACCCGCGGCGTCTATGTCCTCGATCAGGGTTACGTGACGAGCCCGCTTCGTCTCTCGCAGTCGCTCGCTGCCCAATTCGAGCGTGAGGGCGGACGCATCGAGCAGCGCGAAATCAAGGACATCGAGATCGGGTCCGATGGCCCGACTGCCCTGCTCACGGATAGCGGCACGATGCCGGTCGAGACCCTGGTGATTGCAGCCGGCGTGCATTCGGGCCGGATGGCAAAAAAGCTCGGCGAGCGTGTGCTGCTCGAGGCGGAGCGCGGTTACCACGTTGAGTTCGAAGCGCCCGGCATCAGCATCTCCCGGCCGATCAATTCCGCGGCCGGAAAGTTTTTCGCGACGCCGATGGAAATGGGGTTGCGGGTGGCAGGCACTACCGAATTCGCGGGGCTCGACCGGCCCGCAAATCCGGGACGCTCGCGGGTTCTGCGCGAGCACGCAAGGCGGATGTTTCCCGGATTACAAAGCGAGGCGGTATCCGAGTGGATGGGGCAACGGCCCTCGACGCCTGACTATCTCCCGATCATCAGTACGTCATCCAGGTATCGCAATGTCTATTACGCCTTCGGGCACGGGCATCTCGGCGTCGTGTCGGGTGCGCCGACCGGGCGTCTCATTGCCGATCTTGTGTCCGGGAGGACTGCAAACGTCGATGTCCGGCCCTATCGCGTGGATCGGTTCTAGCCGGAAGCGGTTGGGCGAAATGTTGCGATAGGTCTTCTCGCGTATGCCGAAGATCGGTACGGGATCCCGCCAACCGGCGCCCGCCTGAGCGGACGGGAATCCCTGCGCCGTCAAGTGAAGGCCGCTTGCCTTGCATACCACCTCTGTCGTAGTGATTCGTTCCACCGTCGCCCCTAGACTCCATCGCCGGCACAACCGATCGATGGAGACTCATAATGGGCACGAACCTGATCACGCATGTCGGCTGCCTCGCGGCACTGACTCGGCGTTTCCGCATCCCGACGAGCCCCGCAGAGGCTCTTCTGTGGAGCGAGCTGAAGGGCCGGCGGTTGCGCGGTTACCGCTTCGAGCGCCGACGCCAGGTCGACCGCTACGTCGTCGACTTCTATTGCAGCGAGCTGCACCTCGCCGTGGATATCGTCGGCGCCGCGACGCCGTGGCAGGGTCCCTGCATCGATGAGGAAAGAACCATCCGGCTTCGCTTGTCCGGGGTTGCCTTCCTGCCCTTCGCCGAGGAAGAAATTCTCTACAACCTGGACGGCGTCGTATCCAGGATCAGGCAGGCGATCCGCTACCTGCCGTGGAAGTGATCTACTATTCGCCACAGCGTTTTGCGCGGAGGACAGGTCTTGAAGGTGTTGATTGTCGGCGGCGCCGGATACATCGGCTCGCACATGGTGCAGATGCTCCTTGAGCGCGGCCATGAACCGATCGTATTCGACAACCTCGCCACGGGCTATCGGGAGGCGGTGCTGGGCGCGCCCCTGGTCGAAGCGGATCTGGCCGATTCGTCGGCGCTGGACCGAGTCTTCGAGGCGCATCGGTTCGACGGCGTGATGCACTTCGCTTCCTTCATCCAGGTCGGCGAATCGGTCCGGGATCCGGCCAAATACTATCGGAACAACGTCGCGAACACCTTGAACCTCCTCGATGCGATGCATCGCCACGGTGCGCGCAACTTCATTTTTTCCTCGACGGCGGCAATTTTTGGCGAGCCCGACTACGTGCCGATCGACGAGAAGCACCCGCAGCGGCCGATCAACCCCTACGGCTTCTCGAAGTATGTCGTCGAGCGGGCGCTGGCCGATTACGACCGGGCCTACGGCCTGCGCTCGGTTTGCCTGCGCTACTTCAACGCGGCCGGCGCCGATCCCGAGGGGCGGATCGGCGAGCGACACGAACCGGAGAGTCACCTGATTCCGTTGGTTTTGCAGTCCGCTTCCGGTCGCCGCCCCGACATCCAGGTATTCGGACGGGACTACGACACGCCCGATGGAACCTGCGTGCGCGACTACATCCACGTCGTAGATTTATGCGAAGCGCATCTGCTCGCGCTCGACCGGTTGCGAGACGGAGCATCGAGCAGCGCCTACAACCTGGGCAACGGCAACGGATTTTCCGTGCAGGAAGTCATCGACTGCGCCGAACGGGTCACAGGCATACAAATTGCTCGCGTCTACGCGCCCCGGCGAGTGGGCGATCCTGCAAAGCTCGTCGCCGATTCACGCTTGGTGCGCTCGGAACTGGGTTGGAAGCCGCGCTACGACGCACTGCAAACCATTGTTGGTCACGCGTGGAGCTGGGAGCAGCGTGTATGTGGCGAGCGCTGATACCTGCCGGCTTTGCCAGACTTGTCACGGTAACGTAGCCGATACCAGAGTAAGCTTGCTGCGTCGCTGCCACTGGCCGCACCGGCCTGCAGACAACACAAACGAGGGCACAGAGCCATGAAAGCCATGATCCTCGCCGCGGGGAAAGGCACCCGGGTACAACCCCTGACCTACGAGCTGCCGAAGCCGATGATCCCGATCCTCGGCAAACCGGTTCTCTCCTACCTGATCGAGCATCTCGCACGTTATGGCGTGCGCCAGATCATGATCAATACGAGCTACCTGCACGAGAAGATCGAGGATTACTTCGGCGACGGCCATCGCTACGGAATCGAGATCGGCTACTCGTTCGAGGGCCGAATGGTGAACGGCAAAGTGGTGCCGCATCCGATCGGATCGGCGGGCGGCATGCGCAAGATCCAGGACTTCGGCGGTTTCTTCGACGAGACCACGATCGTCCTGTGCGGGGACGCGCTGGTGGACCTCGATCTCAACCTCGCCATGTACGAGCATCGGGCTCGCGGCGCCATCGCCAGCATCATCACTAAGGAAGTGCCTTGGGAGGATGTCTCCAACTACGGCGTCGTCGTCAGCGAGCCGGACGGCCGCATCATCGCCTTTCAGGAGAAGCCGCCGCGCGCCCAGGCGCGATCGAACTGGGCGAGCACAGGCATTTACATTTTCGAGCCCGAGGTGATCGAGCTGATTCCCCCGGGCGAGAACTTCGACATCGGCGGCGACTTGTTCCCGTTGCTCGTTGCGCGCGGGCTGCCGTTCTTCGCCCAGAAGCGCCATTTCAACTGGATCGATATCGGCAAGATCGCCGACTACTGGGCTGTGTTGCAGCAGGTCATGAAAGGTTCGGTGGCCGGAATGGAGGTGCCGGGACGGCAGATCCGCGAGGGCGTGTGGGTTGGGCTCAATACACGGGTCGAATGGAGCGAGGTCAAGATCGAAAGTCCCGTGTACATCGGTTCGGGCTGCAGGATAGAGGCCGGAAGCGAGATCATCGGGCCGGCATGGATCGGGCACAGCTCGGTGCTGGAGAAGGGATCGAAAGTCGTTCGCAGCATGCTGTTCGAATACACGCACATCCCGGCCGGTGCGACCTTCGACGAAGTGATCGTCTGCAATGAATACTGCGTCGACCGGTATGGCAAGCAGACGCATGTCCAGGACATGCATGCGCAACTCGTCTGGAGCGATGCGCGGGCTGCGGGCTGACGTCCGCCTCGTTTGAAAGCGGGCTTATCCTCGTTTGAAGGCGGGCTCATTCCAGTTTGGAGCGGGGGACTATACGTCCTTTTGCCTGGCGCTTCAGGAGCGCCCGATGCTTGTGCTTCATGGTCGCACATCACTGT
>WHTS01000118.1 GCA_009377585.1 Betaproteobacteria bacterium | reverse complement strand
CGGCCACAGCAGCGCGCGCCTCGTCCAGGCGCCCGAGCTTCACCAGTACCTCGAGCCTGTCGACTTGCGCCGGCTCGTTGCGCGGGTCGAGCCCGAGCGCCTTGTCGAGCTGCACCAGTGCGTCGGCGTACCGGCCCGAGCTCATCATGTCACGCGCCTGGCTGGCTGCCAGCGCAGACGGCGATGGCACGATGCGCTCGATGAACGCGCGCACCTGCGATTCCGGAAGCGCGCCGACGAACTCGTCCGCCAGCTCGCCGTTCACCACCGCCTTGACGGCCGGAATGCCGCGCACGCCCATGTTCGCGGCAAGCTCCGGGTTCTCGTCCGAGTTGATCTTGGCCAGCGTGAACTTGCCCGCGTACTCCGCGGCGAGCTTTTCCAGGACGGGCTTGAGCGCCCGGCACGGCGCACACCAGGGCGCCCAGAAGTCGATCACGACCGGGGCGGTTTTCGAGCCTTCGAGAACGACCTGACCGAAATTGTCGGCGTTGACATCGACGCTATGGGAATCCATGCAATCTACTCCGGACCTCGGCTGGGAATGAGTAGCTGAGGTCGGGGCGCCCGATATCAAGGTCGCGGCGCCGCCTCGGATGCCTCAGATCTGCCGTGCCAGCCGAGCGGCGGCGCCGATGTAAGTCGCGGGCGTCATGGCGAGCAGCCTGTCCTTCGCTTCAGTCGGGATCGTGAGGCCGCGGATGAAGTCGTGCAGCGTCTTCCGATCCATGTTCGCCTGTCCTCGGGTGAGCGCCTTGAGCTGCTCATAGGGGTCGGGCACGCCGTAGCGGCGCATCACGGTCTGGATCGGCTCGGCCAGCACTTCCCAGGCGTTGTCCAGGTCTGCGCCGATGCGGGCGCGATCGGCTTCGAGCTTGCTCAGGCCGCGCAGGCACGAATCCCATGCGAGCAGGGTGTGCGCGAGCGCCACCCCCATGTTGCGCAGCACCGTGGAGTCGGTCAGGTCGCGCTGCCAGCGCGAGACGGGCAGCTTCTCCGCCATGTGCCGCAGCAGTGCGTTGGCAACTCCCAGGTTGCCCTCCGAGTTCTCGAAATCGATCGGATTGACCTTGTGCGGCATCGTCGACGAGCCGACTTCGCCCGCCCTGAGCTTCTGCCGGAAATAGCCGAGCGACACGTATCCCCACACGTCGCGATCGAGATCGAGCAGGATCGTGTTGACGCGCGCATAGGCATCGAACAGCTCCGCAATCGCGTCGTGCGGCTCGATCTGGATGGTATAGGGATTGAACGCGAGTCCGAGCGAGGAGACAAAGCGGCGTGCGAGGGCTTCCCAATCGATTTCCGGATACGCTGCCAGATGCGCGTTGTAGTTTCCTACCGCTCCGTTGAACTTGGCCTTGAGCGTGATGCGCTCGAGCTGGGCGCGCGCCTCGTCCAGCCGATGCACCACGTTCGCCAATTCCTTGCCGAGCGTCGTGGGCGTCGCCGGCTGGCCGTGGGTTCGCGCCAGCATCGCGACGCCGGCCAGTTCGTGCGCCATCGCGCGCAGACGGGCGATGAGCGCATCGAGCGCCGGCAGCATCACGCGCTCGCGCGATTCCACCAGCATGAGCGCATGGCAGACGTTGTTGATGTCTTCCGACGTGCATGCGAAATGGATGAACCCGGTCAGGACATCGGTCTGCGGATGGGGCGGCAGCTTCTCGCGCAGAAAATATTCGACCGCTTTGACGTCGTGGTTGGTCTTGGCTTCGATCGCCTTGACTCGGGCGCCGTCGACCTCGGAGAACGCCGAAACGATTGCTTCGAGGGCGGTCTCCATTTCCGGGGACAGGGACGGAAACTCCGGCAAGAGAGGCTCGGCCGCCAGCGCCTGAAGCCATGCGATCTCGACTCGAACGCGCAAACGGATCAAGCCGAGCTCAGTGAAATACTGCCTTAATGCGCCGACGCGATCCTGATAGCGTCCGTCGACTGGCGAAAGCGCGGTAAGCGAAGAAGAAGGCATGGTGTCCGGGCCAGCTGGAGCGTGGATTTTATCACGTGAAATGATTGGCATAGCCCTTGCTCGATTGGGCAGCGTAGTCACAAAGGGAGTCGTTAGTGCGAGCAGTGGAAATACTTAGAAAGTCCACCGAAGCGGAAGCCGCTCCGACGGCATTCGTGAACGGTTGCACGGACGGTCAGGCGGCGCGGCGCGAAAATCAAGCGCTCACCGCCTATTTGCGGGTAGGCATCGATGATTATGCCAAGGGGTTCCGCGCCGGGTTCTTCGCACGTGCGCTGCCGGGCGTGATCGCCGAATTGCCGGTCCGGCGACAGGTCGTCAACCTATAGCCAGGACTTCGGCACGCCTCTCTCGGCCTGCGGGCGAATCGATCCGAGGTCAGCCTTCAACAAGTAAAAAGTCGGCCTTGGTCGCAGCGCAGTCGGGGCAGATCCAGTCCTCCGGGACGTCTTCCCAGCGCGTCCCGGGCGCAATCCCGTCCTCGGGCAAGCCGGCGGCTTCATCGTAGACGAAGCCGCAAAGCACACACTCCCACTGTCTCATTGCGGACTCCGCCTCACACTCGCAGGAGCAGTCGGCGCCGAAGGCGCGAGCAGCCGGCGCCGGGGGCCGCGTCGTCGAGATTGTTCGCTCCCGTCACCGCGTCGCGCAACGCTTCCATTTGGCGCGTACGCATCGATCGTCGCGGTCTCGTGTGCCATGCATGAAGTCTTCGGTTCGATTCGATCGGCCGAGGCAGCCATCCGTCGCCGGCGCATCGGCGGGTGCCACTGAGTGGCGGAAGAGAGTGGGAGTCGAACCCACAAAGGACCGTCAACGGCCCCCACCGGGTTTGAAGTCCGGCCACCCCACCGGGGACGCTTCTCTTCCGTGCTGCTATCGTTCTCGCGCCTGCCGCCACGATGCCACGGCGGTGGCGCGGGTTTCTCGCGTCTGCCGCCATGCCACAACGGCGGTGGCGCGGGTTTCTCGCGCTTTCCGCCACGCCACAACGACGTAGTCGCCGCTTATTCTATCCCGACTGCCGTGCGCGTTCACCCGCGCACTCTGCGCGCGGCGCTCTCGGCCGCTTCCTTCGCTTCCCGGACGGCATCGACCAGCTTGCCGCTGTATCCCGCGCGTACGGCCCCGGCGGCATAAACGCCCGGGACAGCGGTCTGCATCGATGCGTCGGTCTCGATCGCGCCGTGCGGATTGCGTGCAACGCCTGCAGGCGCGATCTCCGAGTTCGGCGTCAGCCCCACGAAGATGAAGGCACCGGCGCAGTCAATGCGTTCGGATTCGCCATTCGCCGTGCGCACGACTACGGCTTTGACGGTGTCATCGCCCTGAATCGCCTCCACGGTCACGCCGGTTCGAAAGGCAACGTTGCCGCGTTGGCGCACCCGCTCCACCAGCCCTGGGCTTGCGCGGGGCGTCGCGCCGCGCATGAGTACGGTCACTTGGCCGACGTATGGCGATAACGCAGCTGTTTCCTGGAAGGCCGCGTCGCCGCCGCCGACCACCACCACGTGTTCGCCCTGGAACATCGGCCCGTCGCAATCGGCGCACTGCGATACGCCGCGATGATCGAACTCTTCTTCCCCGGGAACGCCGAGTCTTTTCAAGCGTGCGCCCGAGGCGATCAACACGGCGCGCGCGCTGTGGCTGCCCGCGTCGGTCGCCACCTTGATGCTGTCGCCGCCCGCTTCGATGGCCGTCACATTGGCGCCCAGGTTCTCGATGCCGGCTAGCGCGTTGGATTCCATCAGGGCGGATGCGATATCCACACCCGAGCCGTGGTCTTCGTAGCCCTCGAGCTCGGCAATGTTGATCACCAGGCCGCCGAACAGATTGCCCTCGGCCGTCGCGGTCTTCAGCCCCAGGGACGCCGCGTGCCTGGCGCAAGCAAGCCCGGTGATGCCTTCGCCTACCACGATCAAGTCGTATGTCGCCAAATCAGGATCTCCTCGAAGCGGGTCATGTTTTTGCGCGGCTCGGCGTAGCGCCCGGCGAAGCCGCCAAGGCCTGCGCCAACGGGCGCCGGATGCGGCGTACGTCGCCGAGGCGTTGCGTGAAGCCGATGCGATCGAAGTACTCGAGCACGTCGATCGAGAGCTTGCGGCTGGCGCCGCAGCGGTCGCGATAGTCGGCGGCCGTGAACTGGCCGTTCGGTTTGGCGCCCGCGGTCGCTTCCGCGGTCTGTGCCAGCCGTTCCACGGTGCTGCGCAGCAGGAACCGATCGGGCATGACCTTGATGGGCTCGCCGCCGCGGCTCTTGCGGTGCAGGAAGTCGCTCACCGACTTGTCGGGCAATCGCAATTGCTCGGCCAGCTCCTTGATGCTCGGCGGCAGCGGCACGTCCTTCTGCAGCGCGGGCAGGATGCTCTGCCAGAGCTTCTCGTCTTCGGGATTGGAGGTGGCATCGTGGCCGGGACGGCGCACCCGCGTGCCGGCGATCTCGACCTTACGCGCGTGCGCGAGCTCGCGCACGATCTGGCCCAAGAGCCACTCCGGCAGGCGCACCTGCAGCCGCTGCGGCAAGCTGGCGAGCTCCAGACCAAGCGACTTGGGGTCTTCGCGGTGCAAGCGCAACACCTCGGCCACGATTGCATTGGCGAGCTCGTCGCGGCGCGCGGCCGCGATCCCGATCCGCTCGCCGCGGCCGAAGACGACGATCTGGAGCTCGCGATAGAGCGAGGCGGCGGTGGTCTCGTCGAGGTTGAAAGCCGTCTCGAAGGCCGCGACATCGATCCCTTCGGTCGCCGTGGCGCTCAGCTGGCGCAGCGCTTCTTCCGCCGAGGCGGCTGCCAGTGCTGCAACGGTCTTCTGCCGTGCGGGCGAATTCCTTCGCACCGCCGGGGCGAACGGATCCACCACCGTGCCGCCGCCGAGGGTGCGCGTCGCCGACTGGTCGCGCAGAATGAAACGATCGCCGTGCAGGCAGCCGATCGGCCGGTCGAGAATGATCTGCACGATGCGGCTTTCTCCCGGTGCGATCGAATCGCCGCGCCGCACGGCGACGCGGCCGGTGACCGCTTCGGTGCCGAGGTGGAAATGCACCGGGGTCCAATGCGCCAGGGGCTCTGGTTCTGCAGCCAGCACTTTCACATTCGCATCGATGCGCCGCGTCGGCCGATGGATCGTTTCATCGAGCACCCAGTCGCCACGCCGAAGTGCTTCCTTGTCGAGCTTTTCTCCGGAGAGATTGAGCGCGCAGCGGCTGCCGGCGCCGACCTGCTCGGCCGCCTTGCCGTGGACTTGTATGCCGCGTACGCGAACCGGCAGGCCCGGCGGCGAGACGATCAGCCGGTCGCCCACCTTCACTGTTCCATTGAATACGGTGCCGGTCACCACCGTGCCGCTGCCCGAGACACTGAAAACGCGGTCGATCGCATAGCGAAAACGCCGCCCGGCGCTCTCTCGCGCCTGGATATGCCGAGCTTGCTCGAACAGCTGGGTTCGCAGCGCATCGACCCCGGTCCCGGTTGTGGCCGATACCGGAGCCAAGGCTGCGCCTTCGAGCGCCGTGCCGGCGAGCAGCCGCCGAACCGCTTCGCTCACTTCGTCCACCCGGGCTTCGTTCACCCGGTCGATCTTGGTGATCGCGACGATGCCGCGCGAGACATTGAGCAGATCGAGGATCTGCAGATGCTCGACTGTTTGCGGCATGACGCCATCATCGGCGGCGACGACGAGCAGGGCGAGATCGATGCCGCACACGCCGGCCAGCATGTTGCGCACGAACCGTTCGTGGCCGGGGACGTCGACGAACCCGAGCAGATCCGCGCCCGGCACGGGCACGTAGGCGAAACCAAGATCGATCGAAATGCCGCGGCTCTTCTCTTCCGGCAGCCGATCGGTATCGACGCCGGAGAGCGCCTTCACCAGCAGGGTCTTGCCGTGATCGATATGTCCGGCGGTGGCAACGATCATGACGCGATCGGTTCGGTCACGGTTGTCGCGGCGGGCGTCGCCATGGTGGGCAACTGCAGCAGGGGCAGCTGCCCGGTGAGCTCGCGCGCATCGTCCAGCATGCGCAAATCGAACACGAGCATGCCGTCCTGAATGCGGCCGATCACAGGCACCGGCAAGCGTCGGAATGCCGCGGCCCAGCGTTCGACCAGGCGGCCGCTGCGGCGCGCGGTGGCGAGCGGACGCAACGCCATGCCGACGCTCGGCAGAAGATCCACCGGCAGCGAGCCGCTGCCGATCTGGCTGCGGCATTCGATCCGTTCGACCTCAGCGTGCCCCGCCACGGCCGTCTTCAGGACAGGCAGGACTTCGTTCGCCACGCGCGCGACCTCGTCGCGCGAGCGTGTCAGCCAGCGCAGCGTCGGCAGCGAGTCTCGCAGCCGATCGGGATCGGCATAAAGTTTCAGTACCGCTTCCAGCGCCGCCAGGCGCAGCTTGTCCATACGCAGCGCACGCTTGAGCGGATTGCGATTGATGCGTGCGACCAGCGCACGGTTGCCGGCGATGAGACCCGCCTGCGGGCCCCCGAGCAGCTTGTCGCCGCTGAACGCAACCAGGTCCGCGCCGTGGGCGAGCGTCTCGCGCGCGGTGGGCTCGTGCGGCAGCCCCCAGCGATCGAGATCGACCAGCATTCCGCTGCCGAGGTCGACAATGAACGGCAGCCCGCGTTCGTGCGCCAGCTCGGCCAGCTTGCCCTCGGGCACCGCGGCGGTGAAGCCCTGAATCGCATAGTTGCTGGTGTGGACTTTCATGATGGCCGCGGTGCGCGGGCCGATCGCCTCGGCGTAGTCGCGCAGGTGGGTGCGATTGGTGGTGCCGATCTCCACCAGCCGGCAACCCGCCCGGGCCATGATGTCGGGGATACGAAAGGCGCCACCGATCTCGACCAGCTCGCCGCGCGAGACGACGACTTCCTTGCGCGCGGCCAGCGTGCTCAGCACGATCAGTACCGCGGCCGCATTGTTATTGACCACCGTGGCGGCTTCCGCCCCGGTCAGGCGAGTGAGCCAGCCTTCGACATGGTGATCGCGCTCACCGCGACCTCCGCGCTCGAGCTCGTACTCGAGATTGGTGGCCGAGGTCATGGCCATGACCACTGCCTGGGCCGCTTTGCTTGGCAGAATCGCGCGGCCGAGATTGGTGTGCAGCACCGTGCCGGTCAGGTTGAGAACACGTCGCTGCGAAGGGGCGCACAGCGCCTGCAGCCTTTCGTTGAGCAGCGCGCCAAACCCGGCGTGCTCGAATCCGCTCGCGGCAACCAGTGCCGGATGCGATCCGGCCCGCGTTTCGTCCAGGAGCAGGCGCACCTGTTCGGTGACCAGGTTGCGGCCGTAGCGCTCGATCTCGGGCGCGGCAGCGGCCAAAAGCTTGTCGACCGACGGGATCGCCCTGACGGAACTGTCTCGGTTCATTGCGAAGGGTGGGAAATCGCAGCCGCGCAAAACGGCAGACCCGAGTTTAGCATCGTCTTGCCGGCGCTCCGGCGCTCCGGCGCTCCGGCGCTCCGGCGCCCCGGCGCCGCAAGCGCAGGCCGATCCCGCGTTCAGCCGCGCGGCGACGCCGACAGCTGCCTGGGAAGCAGCGCGCGCCGCTTCGAGTGCGGCTATTCCCAGATGCCTTCGGGCAGCGGCAGCCCTTCCAGCTGCTCGTGCTTCAGAGGGATTTGCGGTGGGATGCCCAGTCGGTCCAGAATGACGGCAAGCTGTCGGCAATGCTGCGCCGAGTGCCAGGTGGTGCGCTCGAACACATCGTGCGCGGCCTGCATGCCGTAATAAGTGTCGATCTGTTTCTCCAGCGCCCGGTCGGGGTTGGCTGCCCACCATGACTGCAGGCGCTCGCGAATTTCCTGGCCGTAGGTTGCGATCTGGTCCGGGGTGCGCACCGACTCCGGCGGCTCGACGTTCGCCAGGGTGTTGGAGTACTTCTCGCCGTCGTAGGCGATGAGGAAGGCTTCGCCGATGCGGAAGATGTGGTACAGGAACGGGCGGATGAGGCGCGGGCGGTTGGGAATGACCCGTTCCCCGAGCTGCTCGAGCGGAACCTGGCGCACCAATCCCTGCGCGGTCTCGAGGATCGAATCGTAGCGCGGCGCCAGCACCGACGCAGGCAGTTGGCTGCGATCGAGCGCGACGCCGACGAACTTGGCGACATCCTTCAGGTTCTGAGCGAAGGTATAGCGTTCACCGATGGCGACGACCGGCACGTTGCGCAGGCCCATCGCCTTCAGCTGCTCCATGCCACCCGGCGTGTTGATCACGTCGATGACGTCGAAGTCCTTGATCGTCTGCGAAAGAAACTCTTTCGTCTTGAGGCAGCTGCTTCACCCCGGCTGGGTGAAAAGGCGCACGCGTTCCATGGTGTTGCTCCGCGATCACAGGTTGTGCGAGGCTACTCTGCCGGTGCGAGCGCCGTCAAGGAATCGCTCGCATGGGGCGGTGTCGTTGCGTGCGCCGCATCGATGATGCCGCCGCCGAGACACACCTCGCCAGCGTAGAGCACGACCGATTGGCCGGGTGTGACGGCATGCTGCGGGCGGTCGAATTCGATCACGCAGCCGGCCGGGTCCATCGTTGCGATGCGGCAGGCCGAATCGGCTTGACGGTAACGCGTTTTCCCCGTGTAGGGCCGCCGCGGATCGGGTGCGGCGCCTGCGATCCACGATTGCCGGATGGCGCTCAGCGCTCGCGAGAGCAGCAGCGGATGATCGTGGCCCTGCACCACGATCAGACGGTTGTTCGCCATGTCCTTGCGGGCGACATACCACGCCCCCGCGGCTCGGCCCGCAAGCCCGCCGATGCCGAGCCCCTGGCGCTGGCCGATCGTGTAGTGGACGAGTCCCGCATGGCGGCCGATGAGCGCACCCTCCGGCGTGCAGATCTCGCCCGGGGCGGAGGCGAGGTAGCGGCTCAGGAACTGCCGGAAGGGCCGTTCGCCGATGAAGCAGATGCCCGTGCTGTCGCGCTTGTCATGCACGGCCAGAGCGTGGGCGCGCGCGATGCCGCGAACGGCCGTTTTGCGCAGGCTGCCGACCGGGAACAGCGCGCGTTGCAGTTGGTCCTGCCGCAGGCGATACAGGAAGTAGCTCTGGTCCTTCGCCGGATCGAGCCCCCGCAGAAGCTGTACGGCGCCGTTGCGCCGATCGGTGCGTACATAGTGCCCGGTGGCAATGAAGTCGGCGCCCATCGCAGCCGCATGATCGAGGAAGGCGCGGAACTTGATCTCGGCGTTGCACAGCACATCGGGATTGGGCGTGCGCCCGGCCTGGTATTCGGCCAGGAATTCTGCGAACACGCGCTCCTTGTACTCGGCCGAAAAGTTGACCACCTCGATGTCGATTCCAATCCTGTCCGCAACCGCTACCGCGTCCACCAGATCGGTGCGAGAGGAACAGTACTCGTCGTCGTCATCGTCCTCCCAGTTCTTCATGAACAGCCCGCGCACGCCATAGCCCTGCTGCTTGAGCAGCAGGGCTGCCACCGAGGAATCGACCCCGCCGGACATGCCGACAATGACACTCGGGTGACTCATCGTGCGAACCGAACGCTCGAACCTCTCGTGCAACCAGGACGCGCGTCGAACAGGACGCGCAAACAAAAAAGGCAGGGTTCCCCTGCCTTTCAGGAGTGCTGCGGAGAAGCTTACTTCTTGGCTTCTTCCTTGTCGCCCTTCTTCTTCTTGTCCGACTTCTTGTCCGACTTTTCGGTCTTCTTGTCGTCGGCGGCATACGCAACCGGAGCAACCGTGGCAACGGCGAACAGAGCGGCGATGATGGCGGCGATCAACTTGGTCATGTCAGTTCCTGTCGGTAGTTGAATGGTATGACCAGAATCATCCGGTCGTAGCCACTAACGCCGGGTGCAGTGCGCGGTTGACATGAAACGCGGTTCATGACGTATGGGTGGCACGCGACGCGGGCGAGTGTCGCCGTTCGGCGTCAGGTCCTGTCGCGCTCGACTTCGGCTTGCCGGTGAAGGACGCAGTGCCGCGCGGGGCGTCGGTCGGCAGGGTTGGTCCAGGATGTGCAAGCGGGTCACGGCGGGTCAGCGCAAATGGGACACGGGGGACACGGAAAAAACGACGCGAACGAACGGGAAGGCGGGTGTTTGCTGCCTGGCCGGGGCGCCAAGCGCGAACCGGATGCGCCAACGACGATGCCCAGCGAAGGGACCCTTCGCTGGGCATTTGTTTTGCGTCGCTTGGGTGGGTGCTTGGGCGGTGCGGGGGTTAACCTTGGGCCTGGATGTTGGACGCCTGCTTTCCCTTCGGTCCCTGGGTCACTTCGAAGGTGACCTTCTGGCCCTCCTTGAGGGTTTTGAAACCGCCCATCTGAATTGCCGAGAAATGCGCAAACAAGTCCTCGCTGCCATCGTCCGGGGTGATAAACCCGTATCCCTTGGCGTCGTTAAACCATTTCACAGTGCCCGTGGCCATGCGCGTTACCTCACGAAAGAATCGGGCGGGGCGCCCTAGACCTGTTTGAGTTTCAAGACCGCGCAACGGCAGAACCGGTACAGCAGCTCACCTTGAAGCCAAACACCCACGCGCGTTCTAGGACATTTGGGTGCGGAAGTCAAGTACCCCAAAGCCGATGTGGTCACGTTTTTGCCGGCCTTGAAAAATTCTCGTTAATGGTCAAAATAGACTCCAGCGGACCGGAAATTCACAATGGCAGGCGGTCATGGCAACACGGCAACGCGACAGCACGATCCTCGAACCGACCAGGGCGAAGGTCAAGCCGCCCAAGATGTTCAAGGTCATGCTGCTCAACGACGACTACACGCCGATGGATTTCGTGGTATCCGTGCTGCAGACTTTTTTTTCACTCAGTAGAGAACGGGCAACGCAGATCATGCTAAAGGTTCATCGTGAGGGCATGGGAGTATGCGGCGTTTACTCCCGCGACGTGGCGGCAACCAAGGTAGAGCAGGTGACCGCTTTCGCCCGTCAGCACCAGCATCCGCTGCGGTGCGTCATGGAGGAAGCGGAATGATTGCCCAGGAACTCGAAGTCAGCCTGCACATGGCGTTCATGGATGCACGTCAGAAGCGCCATGAATTCATCACGGTGGAGCATCTCTTGCTCGCCATGCTGGACAACCCCACGGCGGCCGACGTCATGCGCGCCTGCGCCGTGGAGGTGGAAGACCTGCGCAAGCAGTTGACCGAATTCATCGCCGAGCATACGCCGAAGCTGTCCGGAGACGACGTCGATACCCAGCCCACGCTGGGATTCCAGCGAGTCATCCAGCGCGCGATCCTGCACGTGCAGTCTTCCGGCAAGAAGGAAGTGACCGGAGCTAACGTGCTGGTCGCCATCTTCGGCGAAAAGGACTCGCACGCGGTCTATTTCCTGCACCAGAAGGGCGTTACGCGCCTGGACGTGGTGAATTTCATTTCGCACGGCATCCGCAAGGCGCAGGAAAGTGCCCCGGCCAAGCAGGAGGCCGAGGAGCAGCCCGAGCAGGAACAGCAGGCGGGCGGGGCGCTGGAAACGTACACCCAGAATCTGAATGCTTTGGCGCTGGCGGGCAAGATCGATCCCCTCATCGGGCGCGACCGCGAGATCGAGCGTGTCATCCAGACGTTATGCCGGCGGCGCAAGAACAATCCGCTGCTGGTCGGCGAGGCCGGCGTGGGCAAGACCGCGATCGCGGAAGGGCTTGCCCGGCGCATCGTGGAGGGCAACGTTCCCGACCTGTTGCGCCGCGCCCAGGTGTACGCCCTGGATATGGGTGCGCTGCTCGCCGGCACCAAGTACCGCGGCGACTTCGAGCAACGTCTGAAGGCGGTGCTCAAGCAGCTGGTCGACAATCCCAATGCGGTCCTGTTCATCGACGAGATCCATACCCTGATCGGCGCCGGGGCCGCCTCGGGCGGGACGCTGGACGCAAGCAATCTGCTCAAGCCGGCGTTGTCCACCGGCCAGTTGAAGTGCATTGGGGCAACCACGTACAACGAGTATCGGGGCGTGTTCGAGAAGGACCATGCGCTGTCCCGTCGTTTCCAGAAGATCGACGTGACAGAGCCCTCGGTGGAGGAAACAGTCGCGATCCTGCGCGGCCTGAAGAGCCGGTTCGAAGCGCACCATGGCATCAAGTACTCCGCATCGGCCTTGAGCGCGGCGGCGGAGCTTGCTGCCCGCTATATCAACGACCGTCACCTGCCGGACAAGGCGATCGACGTGATCGACGAGGCTGGTGCAGCGCAGCGCATCCTGCCGCGCTCGAAGCAGAAGCGCACCATCGGCAAGAGCGAGATCGAGGAGATCGTGGCCAAGATCGCGCGTATCCCGCCGCAGTCGGTATCCGCGGACGATCGCAGGTCGCTGCGCAACCTCGACCGCGATCTGAAGAGCGTGGTGTTCGGGCAGGGCAAGGCGATCGAAGCGCTTGCCGCCGCCATCAAGATGGCGCGCAGCGGCCTGGGCAATCCGCTCAAGCCGATCGGCAGCTTCCTGTTCTCCGGACCGACCGGGGTCGGCAAGACCGAAGTCGCGCGCCAGCTCGCCTACATCATGGGCGTCGAGCTGATCCGTTTCGACATGTCCGAATACATGGAGCGGCACGCCGTATCGCGACTGATCGGCGCCCCTCCCGGGTATGTCGGGTTCGATCAGGGCGGGCTCCTCACCGAGGCCATCACCAAGCATCCGTACGCGGTGCTGCTGCTCGACGAGATCGAGAAAGCGCACCCGGACATCTTCAATATCCTGCTGCAGGTGATGGACCACGGCACGCTCACCGACAACAACGGGCGCAAGGCCGACTTTCGCAACGTCATCATCATCATGACGACCAACGCGGGTGCGGCCGAGCTCAATCGCGTCTCGATCGGGTTCACTACCGCCACCCAGGTCGGAGACGAAATGGTGGAAATTCGGCGCATGTTCACGCCCGAGTTCCGCAACCGGCTGGACGCGATGATCTCGTTCGCGCCGCTCGATCACGAGGTGATCCTGCGCGTGGTCGACAAGTTCCTGATGCAGCTCGAGGGGCAGCTGAACGAAAAGAAGGTCGAGCCCTCGTTCACGCAGGCGCTGAAGGACTGGCTGGCGCAGAAGGGTTTCGATCCGCAGATGGGCGCTCGGCCGATGGCCCGCCTCATCCAGGACACGATCCGCAAGGCGCTCGCCGACGAGCTGCTGTTCGGCCGGCTTGCCAACGGCGGCCGGGTCACGGTGGATATCGACGAGAACGAAGTGGTGCACCTCGTCTTCGCCGAAGAAGGCGTGGCGTTGTTGCCGCCGCCCGCATTGCCGGCTCCCGCCAACTAGCCGATCCGGACGCGAAGCCGGCTCGTCGGGTTGCGCGGACCGATATCCCGGGACGTCTCTAGCCGAGGGGGCAGTACGTGGCGCGAGCGCGCTATGCCGTGAATTTCGGCCTGATCGCCGGCCTGGCGTTGAGCTGGGCAGGCAGCGCCACGGCTCAGGATTACGCGGCGCGCTCATGGGCCGCAAGCTGCGCGAGCTGTCACGGCACCGACGGCCGCAGCGCAGGCGCCGTGCCTTCGATCGCAGGCCGGTCCAAGTCCGACCTGCTCACCCTCCTCGGGGAGTTCAAAGCGGGCAAGCGCAAGGCGGCCACGATCATGCATCAGTACGCGGCCGGGTACAGCGATGCCGAGCTCGAGCGCATTGCGGAGTATTTTTCCCGACAGCCGCGCTGACCGGCATCGGTTCGGCCACGCGAGGGATGCCATGAGGATATCGCGACGCGGGTTCGTCAAGACGCTTGGCGCCGCGGTGAGCGCCGGGGCGCTATACGGGTGTGCGGGCACCGCCTCGAGACCGGGGGGCGGCAAGGTCGTCGTGATCGGGGGTGGCTTCGGCGGCGCGACCGCGGCCAAATACATCCGGTTGTGGGCGCCGCAGATCGAAGTCACGCTGGTCGAGCCGAACCAGAACTTCGTCTCCTGTCCCTTCAGCAACCGGGTGCTCGGCGGTAACCTCGCGCTCGAAGAGCTCACTGTCGGCTACGATCGGCTGCAGCGCGACCGGGGCGTGAAGCTCGTGCGCGCTCGCGCCAGCGCAATCGATGCTTCGCAGCGCCGAGTGCGGCTCGCCGATGGGCAGACCCTCGCGTACGACCGGCTGGTGGTCGCGCCGGGGGTCGGTCTCGCCTACGACGATCTTCCCGGGCTCAAGAGCCCGGCGGCCCGGGAACGGGTGCCGCATGCGTGGAAGGCCGGCGCGCAGACCGTGTTGCTGCGCAAGCAGCTCGAGTCCATGCGAGACGGCGGCGTGTACGCGCTTTGCATACCCAGATCGCCTTACCGCTGTCCGCCTGGACCGTACGAGCGCGTCTGCCAGGTCGCGTTCTACTTCAAGCAGCACAAGCCGCGCGCGAAGGTCCTGGTGCTCGATGCCAACGAGGACGTGCAGTCGAAGAAGGGCTTGTTCATGACGGCATGGAACGGTCCCTACAAGGGTCTCATCGAGTACCGGCCGAACAGCGAGCTGGTCGACGTCGACGTGGCGGGAATGACCGCCAAGCTGCAATTCGAAGACGTGAAGGCCGATGTGCTCAATGTGGTGCCGCCCAATCGCGCCGGCGAGATCGCGCGGCAAGCCGGTCTCATAACCGCCAACGACCGCTGGTGCGAGGTCGACTGGCTGACGGCCGAATCGATCGTGGCGCCGAACGTGCACGTCCTGGGCGATTCCACCTTGTCCGCCCCGGCCATGCCGAAGTCGGGCCACATGGCCAATCAGCACGGCAAGCTCGTCGCCGACGCGATCGTCGCCCTGATGACCGGCCGCGCAGTGAACCCGGAGCCGATCCTTTCCAACGTCTGCTACAGCTGGATCAGCGACCGGGACGTGGTCCATGTCGCCTCGGTGCATCGTTACGATCCGGCGCAGAAAACCCTCGTGGCGGTCAAGGGTGCGGGCGGTCTGTCTCCGGCAATCTCCAGCAGGGAAGCGCAATTCGCGATGGGGTGGGCGCACAGCATTTTCTCGGATGCGTTGACCTGACGCATCCTTCCGGCGGCGAGCTTGTTCGGCTCATCCGCGCAGACGGCTCCGTGGCGGAACCACCCACCAGGCCGCAAGCGTGGCGAGCGCGGCCGCGACGTAGCTCGCAGTGAAAACCCACTCGGGCAAATCATGGTAGAGGAGCCGCGACACCCAGCGCGCGACGAAGCTTCGCTCGCCCGCGCTAGAGCGCAGCGCATCCTCCCACAGCGTCAGCGGGCACACGATTCCGAACAAAGCCTCCGCCGCCACGAACGTGATGGCCGCAAGGTGCGCCAGCCGAAAGCGGAGCGCACGTATCCACTGCCAGCCCAGTGCGGCTCCGAGCCAGGTGAAGACCAGGCCACCGGCGATGAATGCCGCGATGGCGAAATGCAGCACCAGGACGATGTCGGCGAGCAGTGCGCGCATGGTGAACTACTCTACACCAAGGGCTTGCTTCCCTCTTCCACGAGCGACTGAAGCTCAGCGAGCAGCCGCTCGGGCGTTACCGGCTTCGGCAGGTAGCGCAAGCCCGATGCCTGGATCACCCGCAAGCATCGCGGCGCCGTATCCCCGGTGACGATCATTGCGGGCACGTCGATGCCCAGTTCGTGGCGGATGCGCGCGACCGCTTCGAGACCATTGTGCTCGTCACCCAGGCGGAAGTCGGACACGATGGCATCGGGATAGCGGCCGCACTCGGGCAGTCGTTCCAGCGCGCAGCCCAGCGATTTCGCGGTCACGGCGCGCGCACCCCAGAGCCGCAGCGATTCGGCCATGGCTTCGCGCACAGCCGGATCGTCGTCGATCACCAGCACCACCGCTTGCTTCAATGAGACGCTCGCCGCAGGCGATTCGGCGCTGTCGTGCGCACGCACGACCCGAGCCGGATCGCAGCGCGGCAGCGCGAACCGGAACACGCTGCCCCGCCCGAGCGTCGATTGCAGCGACAATTCGACCTGGAGCAGCCTCGCCACCCGCCGCACGATGGCGAGGCCCAGGCCGAGCCCCTCGCGCCGGTCGCGTTCGGCGGCCTGATAGAACTCCTCGAAGATGCGTTCGCGCTTGTCCGGCGCAATGCCGACTCCGGTGTCCCACACTTCGACCCGTACCGTTGCCCCGCACGCGCGGCAGCCCACGAGCACCTTGCCGCGGTCGGTATAGCGTATGGCGTTGTTCACCAGGTTGCGCAGAATGCGCTCGACCAGCACTGGATCGCTGTGCGCCGCGAGCCCCGTGCGCATGGTTCGAAGCGTAATCGCCTTCGCGGCCGCCTCCGAGCCGCAGTCGTCCAGCACTCGCTCGAGCAGCGTCTGGAGCAGAAACGGTTCGGTGTTGGCCTGCACGATGCCGGCATCCAGGCGCGAAATGTCGAGCAGGGCATCGAACGTCTTCTCCAGTGCTTGCGCCGACTCGCACACCCGGTCGGCAAGCGCCCGCTGTTGCGGCTCGACGATACGGCGCCGCAGCGAGTCGCTGAACAGACCCAGGGCATGCATGGGCTGGCGCAAGTCGTGGCTCGCCGCCGCCAGAAAGCGCGTTTTCATCAGATTGGCGCGGTCCGCTTCGCGACGGGCCGCATCCGCCTCGGCCTTCTGCTCGGTCAGTTGTGCGATCAGGTCGATATTCTCGTACTGACGGCGCACCGAATCGGTGATCGTGCGATTGAGCTCGCGCCCGAACAGGAAAATGCCATACATCACGAGCGCGCTGATGACGGCAAGCAGGATGCGCACCGCACCGCCTTCCAGCGCCAGGCGCAGGATGATCGGCACCAGCACGGTCAGGACGAAGGCATACAGCGACGGCAGATGCCTGCCGATCAGGGGCACGGCCGCCGTGCTGATGGCGAACAGCGCCACCAGCAGCAGCGCCTGGTACTCGGGCGAGCCGGGGATATACATGAACGCCGCCGAGCTGCCCCACACGGCCCCGTGCACTGCGGTGCTCAGCGTCCAATGCCGCTCCCAATGAGCAATGTGCTGCTCCTCGCGCAGTTGCCCGGGAAATGCGCGGTGCAGCCATAGGCGCCATACCAGCACGGCGCCGATCGCGCCGAGCCACAGCAGCAGCGCAACGTGCAAGACCTGACCCCACATGCCCCAGGCCACCGTAAGGGCACCGGCCACGACGCCCATGGAGGAGCGGGGGATGTGGCTGTAGATGGAGGCGATCAGGTCGGCCCGCACCTGCGCCCGTCGCATGCGCTCGATTTCCTGCCGAGCAGCCGAGTCGAGCTGGGCGGTAGCGCCAGATTCGGGAGAGATAGCGGACTCGACCGCGGACTCGAACGCGGGCTCGACGGCAGGCGAGACGGCCGACTTGACAGCGCTCATCGCGAGCAAGGCTAGCGCGCGCCTGCGGGCTTTTCCGGCAGCAGCGCGTCCAGTCTCAGTCCCATGCGGCTCACCGCCACCAGGGCCTCCGTGCGGTTGGAGACGTTCAGGGTCCGCAATATGGCAGTGACATGGATCTTGACCGTCCCCTCCGCCAGGTCGAGCGCGCGGCAGATCAACTTGTTCGATTTGCCCTGCACCAGCAGCGCGAGCACCTGGGCCTGCCGCTCGGTGAGGCCGGCTTCTCGCGGCGAGCGCGGGCCGGGGGCGGCCGGCCGGGGCTCGGATACCGCGTGCGCCGGGCCCGCGAATGCCGATGGCGGCAAATAGACGCCGCCCGAAAAGACCAGCCGCAAGGCGGCGATCAGCACCTCGGTCTTGGCGGTCTTGGGGATGAATCCCATGGCGCCGTCGTTGATCGCCCGCAATACCGTTTCACGATCTTCGGTCGCCGACAGCACGACCACGGGTACGTCGGGCGAACCGGTGCGCAGCTCGCCCAGCAGTTCCAGGCCGTGCGTCCTGGGCAGCGTCAGGTCGAGCAGGACGAGCGCCAAGTCCGGATGTGCGCGGGTCTGTTCGATCGCCTGGGTTGCATCGCGAGCCTCCAGCACTTCGATATCGGGATGAAGGTCGCGCAGCACTTGCTTGAGCGCTTCGAGAATCAGTGGATGATCATCCACGACCAG
>WHTS01000117.1:15018-18046 GCA_009377585.1 Betaproteobacteria bacterium | reverse complement strand
TCCGGCGCGCGCATCTCGTGCAGGAGGAAACCGAGCTCGCGGCGCAGCACGTCCATGCCGCCGTCGACAGCCGTTCGCATGGCATCGAGCGCGAGCACGTTGGTGGTGCCTTCCCAGATCGGCAGGACATGGGCATCGCGCAGCAGCAGCCCGATGCCGGTGTCCTCGACGTAGCCCGCTCCGCCGAAGGCTTCCATCGCCTCGGTCAATACCGCGGTCGCCTGGCGCCCGGTCAGCGCCTTGGTGATCGGGGTGAGCAGGCGCAGCAGCTTCAGCTGCTGCTCGCTCGCGGCTCCGCTCTCACTGCGCCCGATGAGCGCGGCTACGAAGAACGTCAGGTGCAGCGCGGCCTGGCATTCGGCTTCGAGCCCGGCCAGGGTGTCGCGATGCAGCGGCTTGTCGATGAGCCGGCTGCCGAACGCACTGCGGCGGGTCGCGTAGTCCCTGGCCAGATCGATGCCCCGGCGCATCAGCGCCACCGCCACGACCGAATTCCACATGCGCGTGATGTTGAGCATCGGCGCGATGTGCCGGATGCCGTCGGTGAGCCCGCAGACCGGCTCGGCGCTCGCGCCCTCGAGCTCCAGCTCGGCTGTCGGCACCTTGCGCGTGCCGAGCTTGTCCTTGAGCCGGTTGACGCGGATGCCGTTGAGCGCCCCGTGCTCGTCGCGCGTCTCCAGATAGAACAGGGCGAGTCCGCGCCCGCCGGCGGGGTTACCTTCGGGCCGCGCCAGCGTGAGCGCCATTTGCGAGCCGATGGCGGAGGTGAACCACTTGCGCCCATACAACTTCCAGCCCCCGCCCTCACGCCGCGCCACGGTTTGCGATGCGCCGACATCCGAGCCGCCGGTCGCCTCGGTCATCCACTGGCCGCTGGTCCAGAACCGAGCCGGGTCGCGGCTGGTGAGGTGCGGTACGGCGCGCGCAGCCAGTTGCTCGTTGCCCGAATGGAGCAGCGCGCGTGCGGCGCCGTCGGTCATCGCCAGCGGGCAGCTGTAGACGTCGGTCGATGCCGCGAACAGATAAACCTTGGCGAACTGCACGCTGCGCGAATGCATGCCGAACGCCTGCTCGTAGGCTTCGGCGACGAGCCCATGCTCGGCAGCAAGGCGCTCGGCTTCCTGCCACAAGAGTGTCGGCGTAATTCGATCGATACGATTGCCCCACGCGTCCCACTGCACGAGCCGCGGCTCGTTCAGCCGATCGTCGAGCTGCATCCGGTAGAGCGGCCCGGCACCGAGCTCGCCGAGCCGATCGAGGACGGGCCCGCATGCGGCGAGCACGTGGGCGGGAAGCGCGTGCTGCAACAGCGCCCGCAAGCACCGATCACTGCGATAGAGATGATCGAGCCGCGGCGGATCCTGCGTGAAGGCCATGCCGCTCCTCCTGATTCCTCGACGCTGCGCGTCCTCCATCGGGCTGCGGTCAACCCTTAGCTTCGGTCTTGCGCTCGTAGCGCCCGGCCGGCACCAGCTCGGCCACCGTTCCGCCAGGCGCACGGAACTTGACCGGGATGACGCCCGGCTCGCTGACGATCTCGCAGCCATAGCGGCGGATCTTGTCGGTGTACGCGTCGATGTCGTCCACCTCGATCGCGAAGTGGTGGATGCACGGCCCCTCGCCGGAGGCCTTCGACTCGCGCGAATTGGCACCCTCGTCGTAGCGGATCAGGGCAAGATCGATGTCGCCGACGCTCAGGTGGCGCGAGGTATGGTCGCGCACCTTGCTCGTGACCTCCTCGGCGAAGCCGAATACCTCCTGGTAGAAGCGGGTCGTCTGCTCCAGATCGTTCACCTTCAATGCGATATGCACGATGCGGTTCATGCTGGCCTCACTCCATGGGTCGTTCGACTTGGAAATCTCGACTGGAAATCGCGCGCGACACCGGCTTGCGGCGCCTTTAGCTTACGCCGAATCCCGCGGCGGACAACCGCATCGCGGCATCCCCGCCGGTCAACCGCTCGGCGAATGTCCGCGCTCCCGCAGGGTTCGCGGATCGCGCTCCGATGCCGAGCGAATAGGTCGTCGGCGCCTGCAGCGATCGTGGCAACGGCGCGACCAGGTCCACGCCTTGCACCCACTTGATCTCGGTGATCTGGGTGCAGCCAACGGCGCCCGGCACGCGCTCCTGCGCCATCCGCGTCATGGCCGCGAAGCCGTTCGGAAAAGTCCTGAGCTTCGGAGCCACGGCCGCCGCGATACCGAGCTGCTCGCACATGCGCACGAACTGCGCCCCCGCGGTCGCGATGGCAGGATCAGGGAGATAGACGGCTGCCGCCTCGCACAAGGCGCGCGCCAAGGCTTGCTCCGTTCCGGCATCCGGATGCGTCGCCCCGACCGGGACGGCGATGCCGCCCACGACCGCGCCCAGGTCCGAGCGCGTGCCCGCGACGATGTGACCGGACGCGATCAGCTCGTCGATCATCGTCGCGGTCAGGATGACGACGTCGGCCGCAGCACCGTCGAGCAACTGCTTCCTCTGCGCGCCGACCGCGCCATAGGTTGCTGCAATCTCGCCGTGACCCTCGCGCTGCCACGCGTCGATCGCCTGCTGCACCACCGACTGGGCCGCTCCGGCGCTGATGATATGCAGGGTCACGCAACCTCCTCGGGCGCGATCAGGCGGGCGCGTGCCGGGCGATGATGCGCTTCACCTGCTCCGGATCGGCGTCGATCACGGTGCAGCGCTGCGGCATCGCTTCGAGGTTCTCGTATCCGGGCGGCCGCTCGGGCTCCCGCCCGATCGCTTCCCGGATCGATTCCGCGAACTTCACGGGTAGCGCGGTTTCCAGGCAAATGAGCGGCACGCCCGGCTCGCGGTGCTGCAATCCCACCTTGACGCCGTCGGCGGTATGCGTATCGATCAGCATGCCGTAGGTCTCGTACAGCGAGCGGATGGTGTCGATGCGGTCGCGATGGGTGCTCGCGCCCGACACGAAGCCCGTGGCGGCGATACGCGCCCGATCCGTGGGCGAGCCGAGCTCGAAGTTGCCTGCCGCATCGAGCTGCCGCCAGAGCCCGGCGAGCC
>WHTS01000117.1:0-14982 GCA_009377585.1 Betaproteobacteria bacterium | reverse complement strand
CATCGCGCCCGACCACATCGAACACGTAGCGCTCGAAGTTGGAAGCCTTGGAGATATCCATCGACGGGCTGCTGGTCTGCTGCACCTCACTAGCCTTGCGCACGCGATAAACGCCGCTGCGGAAGAACTCGTCCAGCACGTCGTTCTCGTTGGTGGCGGCGATCAGGCGCCGGATCGGCAGCCCCATCGAGCGCGCGACGTGGCCGGCGTAGATGTTGCCGAAGTTGCCCGACGGCACGGCGAAAGAGACCTGCTCGTCCGGCCCGCGCGTGGCCGCGAAATAGCCCTTGAAGTAGTACACGACCTGGGCCGCGATGCGCGCCCAGTTGATCGAATTGACTGCGCCGATGCGATAACGCGCCTTGAATTCGGCGTCGGCATTGACCGCCTTCACCATGTCCTGGCAGTCGTCGAACACGCCGCGCACGGCCAGGTTGACGATGTTCGCGTCCTGCAGCGCGTACATCTGCGCCGCCTGGAACGGGCTCATTTTGCCGTGCGGCGAGAGCATGAAGACGTTCAGCCGCTGCTTTCCGCGCATCGCGTGCTCGGCGCTCGAGCCGGTATCGCCCGAAGTCGCGCCGAGGATGTTCATGTTCGCGCCCGCGCGCTCCAGGGCGTATTCGAAGACTTCGCCGAGGAACTGCATGGCGATGTCCTTGAAGGCAGCCGTCGGGCCGTTGGAGAGGCCGAGGATATGCAGGCCGGGCTCCAGGGTGCGCAGCGGCGTGATATCCGCCGAACCGAAACGTTCCTTCGAATAGGCTCGAAACACCATGGCGCGCAGATCGTCCGCCGGAACGTCATCGGCGAAGCGCCGCAGGATCTCGAACGCGAGCTCCGGATAGGGCAGCGAGCGCCAGCGCGCGAGCTCGGCGGCATCGACGACGGGATAGTGCTCGGGGATGGCGAGCCCGCCGTCGGCTGCAAGCCCGCCCAGCAGGACTTCGCCGAATCGCTGCGGGGGCGTGGCGCCGCGCGTGCTGAGATAACGCATCGCAGTCCCGGACCCAGGCCTACCCCAGCTCTTCGAGCCGGATGCGCGTCACTTGCCCGGGGACCACGTGCAGCGCCTCGATGGCTGCGATGGCGGTCTTGATGTGCTTCTCGCGCGTGAGGTGCGTGAGCATTACGATGTCGACCTGCTGCTCGCCCTCGCCCGGCTCCTTCTGTACCATCGCATCGATCGAGATGGAAAGGTCGGCAAGGATGCGCGTGATATCGGCCAGCACCCCGGGCCGATCGTCGACGCGCATGCGCAGGTAATACGCCGTCACCACCTCGTCCATCGGCAGGATCGGCAGGTCGGACAGGCGGTCGGGCTGGAAAGCCAGATGCGGCACGCGATGGCGCGGATCCGCCGTATGCATCCGCGTCACGTCGACGAGGTCCGCGACGATGGCCGAGGCGGTCGGCTCGGCGCCCGCGCCCGCGCCGTAGTACATCGTCTGCCCGACCGCATCGCCCTTAACCAGGATCGCATTCATCACGCCTTCGACGTTGGCGATGAGGCGCCGGGTCGGAACGAGCGCCGGATGCACCCGCAGCTCGAAGCCGTGCGATACGCGCTTGGTAATGCCGAGCAGCTTGATGCGGTAGCCGAGCTCCTCGGCATAGCGGATGTCCTCGCGCGTGAGCCGGGTGATGCCCTCGGTGTAACAGGCGGAGAACTGCATCGGGATGCCGAAGCCGATCGCCGCCATGATGGTGAGCTTGTGCGCGGCATCGATGCCTTCCACGTCGAAGGTCGGGTCGGCCTCGGCATAGCCCAGCTGCTGCGCTTCGCGCAGCACGTCGGCGAACGCGCTTCCCTTGGCCCGCATCTCGGACAGGATGAAGTTGCTGGTGCCATTGATGATGCCGGCGATCCATTCGATGCGGTTGGCGGCAAGCCCCTCGCGCAGCGCCTTGATGATCGGCACGCCGCCCGCGACGGCAGCCTCGAACGCCACCATGACGCCCTTGCGTTGCGCGGCCAGGAAAATCTCGTTGCCATGGGTGGCGAGCAGCGCCTTGTTGGCGGTCACCACCTGCTTGCCGTTTTCGATCGCCTTCAGCACCAGCTCGCGCGCGATCGAGGTGCCGCCGATCAGCTCGACCACGATGTCGATCGCGGGATCGTTGACCACGTCGAACGCGTCGGCCGTGACTTCGGCGCAACCGCCGACGAGGGCGCGGGCCTTGTCGAGATCCTTTTCGGCCACCTTGGCCAGGCGGATGGCGCGCCCGGCGCGGCGCGCGATCTCTTCCTCGTTACGCTGCAGCACCCGGAAGGTGCCGCCGCCGACCGTGCCGATGCCGAGCAGGCCGACCTGGATCGGCTCGAGACCGGCGCTCATAGCAAGCCATCCTTCCGGAACATATCTCGGATTCCACGGATGGCTTGCCGGGTTCGCGCCTCATTTTCAATGAGCGCGAAGCGCACGTGATCGTCGCCGTACTCGCCGAAGCCGATGCCGGGCGAGACCGCGACTTTCGCGTCGGCCATGAGCTTCTTGGTGAACTCGAGCGAGCCGAGCTTGCGATAGGGCTCGGGAATCTTCGCCCAGATGTACATCGAGGCTTTCGGCACCTCGACCTCCCAGCCGACCGCTTTCAGTCCCTGGCAGGTCACGTCGCGCCGCTTCTGATAGATCTGGCGCACTTCTTCAACGCAATCCTGCGGGCCTTCCAGCGCGATGATCGAGGCGATCTGGATCGGCGCGAACATGCCATAGTCGTGGTAACTCTTCATGCGGCCGAGCGCGGTCACCAGCTCGCGGTTGCCCACCATGAAGCCCACGCGCCAGCCCGCCATGCTGTACGACTTGGACAGGGTGAAGAACTCGACCGCGATATCGAGTGCGCCGGGCACCTGCATGATCGAGGGCGCCTTGTAGCCGTCGAAGACGATGTCGGCATAGGCGATGTCGTGTACGACATAGACGTGGTGCTCGCGCGCCATCTTCACCAGCTTCTCGAAGAAGCCGAGATCCACGCACTGCGTGGTGGGATTGCTGGGAAAGTTGACGATGAGCATCTTCGGCTTCGGATACGAGCCGCGGATCGCCTTGTCGAATTCGTCGAAAAAGTCCGACCCCGGCACCATCGGCACATGGCGGATGTCGGCGCCCGCGATGACCGGCCCGTAGATGTGGATCGGATAGCTCGGATTAGGCACGAGCACGATGTCCCCGGTATCGAGCGTCGCGAGCGCCAGATGCGCCAGGCCTTCCTTGGAGCCGATGGTGACGATCGCCTCGCTGTCGGGGTCGAGGTCGACATCGAAGCGGGTCTTGTACCAGTTGCAGATGGCGCGGCGCAGGCGGGGAATGCCCTTGGAGACCGAATACCGGTGCGTGTCGGGCCGCTGCACCGCCTCGATCAGCTTCTCGACGATATGGCTCGGCGTCGGCTGATCCGGGTTGCCCATCGAGAGATCGACGACGTCCTCGCCGCGCCTGCGGGCGTTCATCTTGAGCTCCCCCGTCACGTTGAAGACGTAAGGCGGCAAGCGCTTGATGCGGGAGAACTCTTCCATCGGGAACCCGGACGGCCCGGAAAGGCCGAAAGGCTATAATTCTAGCCGCGCCGCAGACTCATGGGCAACGCAAACACCTCCCGATCGTGAAGCTTCATCTCGCCCGCGGCGAAGGCCGCAACCAGATCACCAGCGCCGGCAGCGGCTACGTGAGCGTCAACGGCACGCGCTACCGGACGAGCGTCGTCGTCACGCCCGATAGCATTTCCGACTGGCCGGTTGCCGAACCGTCGGCGCTGAACGCGGCCGACATCGGCTCGCTGCTCGCACACGCACCGGAAATCGCCCTGATCGGCACGGGCGCGCGCTTGCAGTTTCCGCCATCTGCGGTGCTGCGCCCGCTGATCGATGCCCGCATCGGCTACGAGGTGATGGATACCGCAGCAGCCTGCCGCACGTACGCAATCCTCATGGCCGAAGGCAGGCGGGTGGTCGCCGCGCTGATGATCGTCGCCTGAGCAAGACATCGGGGCAAGGCGATTTGCTATGATGCTGTCGACGTGGCGGGTGTGTTGAACCGGCCGACTGGAATCGGCTGGCCGATCGCAGCCTAGCACGGGTCTTGAGGCGCCCAGACCGGGAATTGGGCGGCGGGATGGGGCATGATTCGCGATCGTATCGGCGCAAGTCGTGGCATCCTGCGGCTGCGTGCCAACGTGCAAGCAGCGCAGCCGCTGCGAAGGCGTGCAAGCAGCGCGCACGTTGCGAAGGCGCGAGCAATCGTTCGCGGCCCGGCGAAACACGCGCTGGTACTGCCGCATCGAGTGGCGGCCGGCGTGTTACGCCGCATTGATCACACATCGGAGCGGCTCCGTTGAAATGGATGCCGACGCCAGCCATGCTTCTGCGTTCCATGACGACCGCGACGGCGCTGCGCCCGGCCGACAATGCCGAGGTCGTATCCGAGATCGGCACCGTCCGCCTGTCGCGTGCTGACATCCAGACCATGACCTTGCCCCTGGAGCGCGTTTTCGCGCAGGTCAACCGCATCATCCTCGGCAAGGACCATCAGATCCGCATGGCGTTGTCGTGCCTCCTGGCAGGCGGCCATCTGCTGATCGAGGACATCCCCGGCGTGGGCAAGACCACGCTCGCGCACGCGCTGGCAAGCACGCTCGGCCTGGGATTCCAGCGCATCCAGTTCACCAGCGACCTGCTGCCCGCCGACATCATCGGCGTCTCGGTCTACGACCGCGAGGCAGCCTCGTTCAAATTTCATCCCGGCCCGATCTTCACCCAGGTGCTGCTCGCCGACGAGGTGAACCGCGCGACCCCCAAGACCCAAAGCGCGCTGCTGGAAGCGATGGAAGAGCGTCAGGTAACGACCGAAGGCGAAACGCGCGCCCTGCCCGAGCCGTTCTTCGTGATCGCGACCCAGAATCCGTCGCACCAGGTCGGCACCTTTGCATTGCCCGAATCGCAGCTCGACCGCTTCCTGATGCGCATCCAGCTCGGCTACCCGGGCGCCGATGCCGAACGCGCGCTGCTGCAGGGCACGTCGCGGCGCACCTTGCTCAGTCAGCTCGAGCCCTGCATCGGCCCCGAGGAGCTCGCGAATCTTTGTGCCGGCGTCACTCGCGTGCACGCCTCCGCGGCGCTGATCGACTATCTGCAGGCGCTGATCCGTTACACGCGCACCGCCCCCGAGCTCGCGGCCGGCCTGAGCCCCCGGGCCGGGCTCGCTCTGCTGCAAGCCGCGCGCGCCTGGGCCTTGATGGATGCCCGCAGCGAAGTGCTGCCCGAGGACGTACAGGCGGTGATCCCAGGCGTGGTCGGACACCGGCTGCATTCGAGCGACCCGCACGGGCGCATCAACGACGTCGACGTGGCCTCGCGCCTGATCGAGGCCGTAGCCATTCCTTGACGGCTGCCACATCCGCGCTCGCCGCCATGCGCGCCATGCCCATTGCACTACGACGCTGGATCGACACCTGGCTGTATCAGCTGCGCGGTCCGCAGCCGGGGCCCATCGTGCTCGGGCACAGGCGCGTGTACATCCTGCCGACCTCGCACGGCTGCATCTTTTTCCTGGTGCTGTTGCTGATGCTGGCCGGCTCGGTCAACTATTCGCTCTCGCTCGGCTTCATCCTCACGTTCCTGCTGGCAGGCCTGGGCGTGAACGGGATGCTGTACACGTTCCGCAACATGGCGAACCTGCGCATTTCCGCCGGCCGGCCACGCTCGGTGTTCGCCGGCGACGTGGTCGAGTTCCCCTTGCGCATCGAGAACGCCACCGGCGTAAGCCGTGCCGCACTGGAAGCGGTCTCGGCAGCCGGCCAGGCGCATGGCTTCGACGTCGCGGCAGACTCCGATGCCGTGGCGCCGATCGCGCTTCCTGCGCGCAGCCGCGGCCGGCTGCGTATCGGCCGCGTGATGCTGCAGACGCGCTTTCCGCTCGGGCTGTTCCGTGCCTGGAGCTACCTCGAGCCCGATGTCGACTGCATCGTTTTCGCGCGCCCGGAAACGCCGCCGGTGCCCTTGCCCTCGCCAACCGGAGAACGCGGCGAGGGCCCGGCATCGGCGCTCGGCAACGAAGATTTCTCGGGGCTTCGCGCTTATCACGCAGGAGACTCGCCGCGACGCATCGCCTGGAAAGCCGATGCGCAGAATCGGGGGCTCCTCAGCAAGGTATTCAGCGGCCAGGCCGATAGCGAGTTGTGGCTCGACTGGAACGCGTTGCCCGAGGCGATGGCCACCGAGGCGCGAATCTCGCGGCTCACACGCTGGGTGCTCGAAGCCGATGCAGCCGGCATGACTTACGGCTTGCGATTGCCGCCGACGGTGATCGAGCCGGCTGCGGGCGCGGGACATCGCACACAATGCCTGGAAGCGCTCGCCCTGCTGCCGCAATGACGACACGGCTCGATCCCCGCAACGTCGCGTGGATGGCGCTGTCCATGGCGCTGGTCACGCTGCCCCACGTCGAGCGCCTGCCGGTCTGGATCACCGCTCTGGCGGCGCTGGCCATCGCCTGGCGGCTCCACCTCGGCTGGAGAGGCGGGGTGCTGCCCCGCAAGTGGCTGCTGCTCACCGTGGTGGCGGGCGCGAGCGCCGGTATCTATCTCAGCTTCGGCACGCTGTTCGGACGCGACGCCGGGGTAGCGCTGCTGGTGGTCATGCTGACACTGAAGCTGCTCGAGATGGCGAGCATGCGCGATGCCATGATCGTCATCTTCCTTTCCTACTTCGTCGTCCTGACCAACTTCCTGTACTCGCAGACCATCCCGACGGCGCTGCTCATGCTGGTCGGCGTCTGGGTCATCACCGGCACGATGATCGGCCTGCAATGGCGCGCAGGCGCGCTGCGCTACCAGGAGACGTTGCGCTTGTCCGCCATCATGCTGGCGCAGGCCACGCCCGTGATGCTGGTGCTGTTCGTGCTGTTTCCGCGAGTGCAGGGGCCGGTCTGGGGCTTGCCGCGCGACGCGTTCGCGGGCATCACCGGGTTGTCCGATTCGATGAGCCCGGGCACCCTGAGCCAGCTGAGCCTTTCGGACGCGGTCGCGTTCCGCGTGCAATTCCAGGGCGAGATGCCCAAGCCGAATCAGCTGTACTGGCGCGGGCCGGTGCTGTGGTACTTCGACGGCACGTCGTGGCACATGGGCATGACCTTCGGCACCACGTCCGCCAGCTATGCGCCGGTCGGGACAGGCGCCGCGTACAGCTATACCGTCACGCTGGAGCCGCACGACAAGCGCTGGCTGTTCGCGCTCGAGCTGCCGGCGAAGCTTCCGCCCAACAGCCATTTCACCACCGACTTCCAGTTGCTGGCGAACCGGCCGGTGCGAAGCCGCACGCGCTACGAGATGACCTCGCACACCAGCTACCGGCTGGGCTACGAAGGATTGAGCCCGTACGAGCGCCGGCGCGCGCTGCAGCTGCCCGAAGGTTACAACTGGCGCGCAAGGGCGCTCGCGCTCAACATGCACAACGCCGCGCGCGACGACGAAGACATGGTGAACCAGGTGCTGGCGATGTTCCGCACTCAGCCGTTCTTCTACACCCTCACCCCGCCGCTGCTGGGCGAGAATCCGGTCGATGATTTCCTGTTCAACACGCGCAGCGGCTTTTGCGAGCACTATGCCTCCGCGTTCGTTTTTCTCATGCGCGCGGCCGGCATTCCGGCGCGGGTGGTCACCGGCTACCAGGGCGGGGAAGTAAACCCGATCGGCGACTACATGATCGTGCGCCAGTCCGAGGCGCACGCCTGGGCCGAAGCGTGGATCGAGGAACGCGGCTGGGTGCGCGTGGATCCGACTGCGGCGGTCTCGCCGCAGCGCGTGGAATCCGGAATTGCAGCCACCGTGCCGACGACGGACGGATTGCGGCTGGCGCTTCGCAGCAACAGCGAATGGCTGCGGCAACTGCGCTTCACCTGGGATTCGTTCGCCAACACGTGGAACCAGTGGGTGCTCGGCTACACCCCCGAGCGCCAGTACTGGCTGCTGTCGCGCGTGGGCCTGGACCGCGCCACCTGGCAAACGCTCGCGCTGATCCTGCTCGCAATCACCGGCTTCATCACCTGCATCTTCGCAGCGCTGATCCTGCGCCGGCTGCATCGGCGCACGCGCGACCCGGTGGCCGCAATCTATGCGCGCTTCTGCCGCAAGCTCGCTCGGCGCGGCGCGCAACGCGCTCCGTCCGAGGGCCCGGCGGACTTTGCCGCCCGCGCAGCCGGCCGTGTTCCGGAGGCGGCCGGCGCGATCCGCGCGATCACCGATCTGTATATCGCGCTGCGCTACGGGGCGCGCGCGGCAGACACGGACATGCGGCGGTTGAAAAGGATGGTGAGGGAGTTCGAGATTTGAAGCGACGGAGTGAAGAGCGAAGTGAGGTTGGAAGCTTGAACAGCCGAGGATGATCGAGTGAAGTGTGAAGTGAGGTCGGAGTTTTGAAGAGCCGAGGGCGATTGAGTGAAGAGTGAAAGGTGAAGTCGCCCTTCACTTTTCACCCTTCACGCTTCACTCAGTTACTCTTCACTCATTCACGTTGGCGGTAAGAACTTGATCGGATCCACCGGCTTGCCGAGGCGCCGGATCTCGAAGTGCAGCATGACGCGGCTCGCATCCGAGTCGCCCATCTCGGCGATCTTCTGACCCTTGGTCACCGCGTCGCCCTGCTTCACCAGCACGCTGCGGTTGTGGGCGTAGGCCGACAGATAGGTGTCGTTGTGCTTGATGATGACCAGATTGCCGTAGCCACGCAATCCGCTGCCGGTATACACGACCCGGCCGGGCGCGCTGGCGACGATGGCCTGGCCGAGATTGCCCGCTATCTGCACGCCCTTCGGCCCGCCGTTCTCGTTGAAGCCTGCGATCACCTTGCCCTTGGTCGGCCAGCCCCAATTCACCGCATCCGGATCGTCGGTCGTAGCCGGCGCTGGCTGCTTTTCCGGCGCCGCAGCCGGCGCAGTTGCGGCGGCAGCCGAGGGCGCGGACGTGGTTTCCTGCAACTGGGCGAGCGCCGCTTCCGAGTACGGCAGCTTGATTGCCTGCGGCGTGGTGATGAGGTCGGCGGGCGGTATTTCCGCGACAGCCGGCTTGTCGCCAAGCGGTGGCAGCAAGGGCACGCCATCGGCTCCCATCGCCTGCCCTTGCACGGGCGGCGGCGCCTGATAGGGCCGGGCTACGGCCGCACCGGGCGCCGGCTCGGTTGGCGCCGCGACGGTCGGCGCCGCGGGGGCCGCGTTCGGATCCTTGACCAGCAGCACCTGGCCGACCTCGATGGCGGCGGGATCGGTGATGTTGTTCCAGCGCGCCAGGTCGCGGTAGTCGATGCCGTGGGCGACTGCAATGGCGTACAGCGTGTCGCCGCGCTTGACGATGTAGGTGCCGGGCCGCGCCTCGACCCTGCTCGGCGCGGGCTTGCGCTCCACGACCGGCGCGGGATGCCGCGCGACCATGCAACCGCTCAGCGCGACGGCCAACCCTGCGGCAACCGCGCAGCGCATTCGCATTCTCATCGCAGCGTGCCCGCGCGCAGCGGTACGAAATGAACTTCTTCCAGCATGTTGTCGATCAGACCCGAAGCCGAGCGCTCGATCAGACAAAGTCGCTGCTTCTGGGTTCCCAACGGCAGAATCATTCTACCACCCGGTGCCAGCTGCTCGAGCAACGCTGCGGGCGGTGCGTTCGCCGCCGCAGCGATCACGATCGCGTCGAACGGCGCCGCCTCGGGCAGTCCCTCTCTGCCATCGGCCAGTTTCATGCGCACGTTGCGCAGCTTCAATTCGCGCAGGATGCGTACGCGCGCCTGCTCCAGCAGCGCGCCGATGCGCTCGACCGAGAACACCTCGCGTGCCAGCTTCGAAAGCACGGCGGCCTGATAGCCGCAACCGGTGCCCACTTCGAGCACGCGCCCCAGCGGGCGGCTGGCACGCACCAGCTCGCACATCCTCGCGACCGTGAACGGGTTCGAGATCGTCTGACCGTGGCCGAGCGGAAGCGATACGTCGTCGTAAGCGCGGCTCGCCAACGCGTCGTCGACGAAGATGTGGCGCGGAATTTCGGCCATGGCGCCGAGCACCGCTTCATCGTGTACCCCGCCCGCGCGCAATCGCTCCACCATGCGCAGGCGCGTGCGCTCCGAGGTCATGCCGATGCCGCGCACGCGCTCGGTCATCGGTCGCGGGCCAGCCAATCGCGCACGGCGCCGAGCTGGGCGAAATGCGTCAGATCCATCTGCAAGGGGGTGATCGAAACGCGCCGGTTGGCGATTGCATGGAAGTCGGTGCCTTCGCCGGCATCCTGAGCGGCGCCAGCCGCCCCCACCCAGTACACCGTATCGCCGCGCGGGGTGGTCGCGCGCACGACCGGCTCGGCCTTGTGGCGCTTGCCGAGCCGCGTCACCTCCATGCCTTCGACCTGCGCCAGCGGCAGATCGGGCACGTTGACGTTCAGCAGCACGTTGGCCGCCGGCGCGCCGTCGCCGAAGCGCTCGACCAGGCGGCACGCATAGTGCGCCGCGGTCTCGAAGTGCGCGCCGTGGCCGCCGGCGAGCGAGATCGCCAGTGACGGGATGCCGAGCAGGAAGCCCTCGGTGGCGGCGGCGACCGTTCCCGAATAGATCGTATCGTCGCCCATGTTGGCGCCGTCGTTGATGCCCGAGACGATCATGTCGGGAACGAAATCGATCAGCCCCGTGACCGCCAGGTGCACGCAATCGGTCGGGGTGCCGTTGACATAGCTGAAACCGCTCGGCGCGCGCCGCAGCGTAAGCGGCCGATCGAGGGTGAGCGAATTGCTGGAGCCGCTGCGATCGCGCTCGGGGGCCACGACGGTCACCTCGGCCACCTGTGCCAGCGTCTTCGCCAATACCGCGAGCCCCGGCGCGAAATAGCCGTCGTCGTTGCTCAGCAGAATGCGCATCGCCGGGCGCGCTCAACCGAGCTTGTCGACGACGACCTGGGTGAAGGCGCGCGTACCGAGCGGACCCTTGAGATCGGCGGTACGCGTCTGCGGGTTCGACAAAGCCGAATCGACGGCCGCCTCGATCGCAGCCGCGGCCTGCGTCAACGCATCCGAAGCGTGGCGGCGCCCCATCCATTCCAGCATCATCGCAGCCGAAAGGATGAGCGAGGTGGGATTGGCCTTGTCCTGACCGGCGATGTCGGGCGCCGAGCCGTGCTGCGCCTGGGCCACGCACAGATCGTCGCCGGCATTGACCGAGCCGGCGAGGCCGAGGCTGCCCGAAAGCTCGGAAGCCTCATCGGACAGGATGTCGCCGAACATGTTGGTGGACACGATGATGTCGAAGCGGGTCGGATCGCGCACGAGCAGTGCGGCCATCGCATCGACGATCACTTCTTCCAGCTGCACGTCGGGAAATTCCTGCGCGACCTTGCGCACTTCGCGCAGGAACAGCGCATCCGAGATGCGCAGCACGTTCTGCTTGTGCACGGCCGTGACCTTCTTGCGCCGCCCTCGCGCCGCCTCGAACGCGCGCCGCGCGATCCGGTTGCAGCACTTGGCGGTGACGCGGCGCACCGACAGCGCCATGTCCTCGGTCGGCATGAATTCGCCGATGCCCATGTACATGTTGCGATCGGCATAGAAGCCTTCGGTGCATTCGCGAAAGATGACCAGGTCGACCGGCTTGCCGGTCAGGCCCACACCCAGGCGGGATTTGGCGGGACGGATGTTGGCGTACAGGTCGAGCTTGACGCGGAATTCGCCGGAAGGATTGACCCCGCCCTGGTCCGAGGGCGGATAGTCCAGATGCGAGACCGGCCCCAGGATCACCCCGGCGCAGCGCCGGGCCGCTTCCAGGATGCGCGCGGGAAAGGTCGTGCCTTCCTTCTTCAGCGTGACGAAGCCCATCTCGTCGTGCTTCCACTGCAAGCCGAGCCCGAAGCGCTCGTTCGCGCGCTCGAGCACGCGCAGCGTCGCTTGCGAGATTTCGGGGCCGATGCCGTCGCCCGGCAGGACCAGGATGTCCATCGCGGGTGTCTCCAGATGTCGAGTATCGAGGAGCTCGATTCTAACCGGCCCGGGAGCCGCCAAGGACGGACCGGGTGGCGACAATGTCGCGCGCTCGGCGACAATTCCCCTCCTGCCAAGGAGGGGCGGGACGCGACAGTGTCGCGGACGGGGTGGTCTATTGCGAAGAGCGAACCAAACCATCTTCCTCGCGCGGTGGTCCGGAACCGAAAACCACACCACCCCGGCGCTGCGCGCCACCCCTCCTCGTGAGAGGAGGGGTGACTCGACCTTCCCACCTCGTCGAGCTGCCGAAAGAGGGGAAGCACAAAGTCATTCCCGTTCCGGAGCTACAATGTGCTCACACCTCGGACAACGCGCGGCGAGCGGTGGCATGAACAAGCGATTCGACGCAAAGTCAGCGGTCGTTACCGGCGCATCGCGCGGCATCGGGCGAGCCGTGGCGCTGAGACTCGCAGCCGAAGGCGCCGCGATCTACCTCGCAGCCGACGGCACCGAGGCGGAGCTGGAGCAAGCCGCGGCCGCATGCCGGGACGCGGGCGCGCCGGAAGCCTTCTGGGGCGTGCACGATCTCGCGCAAGCTGCGGGGTCGGAGACAATGGTCGCGACCGCGCACGCGCGCATGCGGCGTATCGACATCCTGGTGAACAATGCGGGCGTGCGCGTGCGCAAGGCGTTCGGCGAGTTCTCGCACGAGGAGTTCGACCGGGTGGTCGCGATCAATCTGCGCGCGCCGTTCTTCGCCAGCCAGGCCGTCGTGCCGATCATGCGTGCGCAAGGCGGCGGGCACATCGTCCACATGGCGAGCCAGCTCGGCATCGTCGCCTCGCGCTACGGCGCGGTCTACAACCTCACCAAGGCCGGTCTCATCCAGCTCACGCGCGCGATGGCGCTGGAGCTTTCGGCGGACGGCATCGCGGTCAACGCCGTGTGCCCGGGCCCGGTGACGACCGAGGGGTTCCTCGCCGGCCGCAATCCGGGCGAGCTGGAGCAGCGCGCGCGTGACGTGCCGATCGGGCGCTTCGGCACGGCGGAGGAAGTCGCCGGCGTGGTGGCGTTTCTATGTTCGAAGGATGCCGGTTACGTGATTGGGCATGCGTTGGTGATGGATGGTGGATACGTCGTTCACTGAGTGAGTGAAGAGTGAAGGGTGAAGACGCGCCGCTGCTTCAAGCGACGTTTCACACTTCACACTTCACACTTCGCACTTCACACTTCACTCCACCCCGCGCCTTCACCCCGCTTCCCTCAACGATGCAGATCTCTGCTAATAAACTCCCCATTCAAAGGCGCCGAATAATCGCTCGCCAGAAATACGACCACGTTGGAGAAATCGTCGGGCTGATAGACGAAGCCCGCGGCGAGCAGGCGCCGGATCTCCTCCTCGCTCTTGCCCACGCGCCACAACGGCGTGTCGGTTGCGCCCGGCCCGAAGCAGTTGATGCGAACGCCCGTATCCTTGAGCTCCAGCGATACGGCGCGCGTGAAGCCGATGATCGCCGCCTTCGAGGCGGCATACGCCGAGCCCTTGGGCTGACCGCGGATGCCGGTGCCCGAGGCCGTGCTCAACACCACGCCGCAACCGCGCGGCAGCATACGCCGGATGGCGGCACGTGCGCCGAGATAGACGCTCTTCAGGTTGAGCGTGATCACCGCGTCCCACTGCGCCTCTTCCATATCGACCAGCGCAAGGCGTGGAAACATGCCGGCGATATTGACCAGCGCGTCCAAGGGACCCCAGGCTGCCTCCGTGCGGTCGAGCAATTCTTCGATCGCCGCTGCCTGGGTTACGTCGGTGTGGACGGCAATCGCCCGCCCGCCGGCTTGCGTGATCGCATCGACCGTGGCTTGCGCGGCACCCATGTCGATATCGGCCACCGCGATCGAGGCGCCGGCTTTCGCCATGGCGAGCCCGTAACAGCGGCCGAGCCCTCCGCCCCCGCCGGTCATCGCGATCGATTTCCCTTTCAGAATCTGCACGCCTTCCTCCGTTTATCCGCGCATGGGATGAGCGAAATCTTAAGGCATAATTGCCCCAGGCGATCGAACGAACCGAGGAGGAGCCCGATGAAGTTCGCAACAGCCGCGGCCGCGCTGCTGAGCACGATGGTCTTGTCCTGCATCCCGCAGGCATCCGCGCAGGATTACCCCAACCGACCGATCCGCATGGTGATCCCATGGCCACCGGGCGGGGTAACCGATGTCATCACGCGCACGCTCGCGCATCACATGTCGGAGGCGCTCGGTCAGCCGATCGTGCCCGACAATCGCCCGGGCGCCGCCGGCACCGTGGGCGTGGGGATCGTGGCCAAGTCGGCGCCCGACGGCTACACCCTGATGATGAGCGACGTGCCGAGCCACGCCATCAGCGCGACGCTGTATACCCGGCTCGCGTACGATCCGGTGAAGGACATCGAGCCGATCGCGTTGCCTTCGCGCTCGCCACTCGTGCTCGTGGTCAATCCCAAGCTCGGCGTCAAGAGCATCCCCGAGCTGATCGCGCATGCCAAGTCGCATCCGAAAGAGTTTTCCTTTGCATCCTCGGGCGCAGGCTCGATCACGCATCTCACGGCCGAGCGGTTCGTGCGCGATACCAAGATCAAGGCCCTGCACGTGCCCTACAAGGGCGGCAACCCGGCGACTGCGGCGCTCGTGGCGGGCGAAGCCAACATGTATTTCTCCTGCATCTCGGCGGCGATTCCGCACATCAAGGCCGGGCGGCTCACGCTGCTCGGCATCACGCTGCCGAAGCGCTCGCCGCTCTATCCCGATACGCCCGTGCTGGCCGAGTTCCTGCCCGGGTGGGAAATGGGCTGCAATACGGGCTTGTTCGCGCCGGGCGGAACGCCGGCCGCAATCACTGCACGGCTGCATGCCGAGGCGATGAAAGCCGTGCAGCAGCCGAAGATGAAGGCGCTGCTGACCGCGAATTCCGCCGCGCCTTCGTCGTTCACGCAGGCGGAGTTCAAGCAGCATGTCGCCAAGGAGATGAAAGACTGGGGCGCGGTGGTGCGCGCCGCCGGG
>WHTS01000116.1 GCA_009377585.1 Betaproteobacteria bacterium | reverse complement strand
GCGAGCGAGGTAGGCGTCCGTGAGCTCGACCGGCGAAAGCTTGCGGGCGCGGATCAGGCGCGCCGACTCGGCGATGGACCGGCTGCACAGATCTTCCGACATGAAGGCTCCTCGGGCGCATGGGACTGCGCAAGTTTTTGCGGTGTGCGCGGGTCGTGTCAAGCAAAAGCGTGCTGCTCTTTCACGCACCGGGCGAAATCAAGAGCCGGTAAGATTGTCCTACCCCATACGACCGAGCAATCGGGGCGCCGCCGCAGCGGGCGCCGTAGTCTCGCAATCTTCATGTTCCAGCGAAGGAATCGCCATGAACCGTCGTACCTTCGTGAGTCTCGCCGGCATTGGCGCCGCATCCGCGGGTCTGCTGGTGCGCGCGAATGCCGTTCACCCACGCACCAGCATGGACACGATCACTCAATTGCAAAAGGAATGGAAAACCCTGCTCGCATCTGGCGCCGATGTCGCGCTCTCGCGCGAGCCGCTGCAGCGCAGCGACACGGAATGGAAGAAGACCCTCACGCCGGAGCAGTACCAGGTATTGCGCGAGGAAGGCACCGAGCGCCCCGGAAGCAGTCCGTTCAACCGGGAGAAGCGGCCGGGCGTATTCGCCTGCGCCGGCTGCTCGGCGCCGCTTTTCACCTCGGCCATGAAATACGAGAGCGGCACGGGGTGGCCGAGCTTCTTCACCGCGATCCCGCAGGCCCTTGCAACCCGGCGCGACTTCAAGCTGATCTTGCCGCGCACCGAGTACCACTGCGTGCGCTGCGGCGGTCACCACGGCCACCTGTTCGAGGACGGTCCGCCGCCGACGGGGCTGCGCTATTGCAATAACGGCATCGCGTTGCGCTTCATCCCGAAGGGATGAAGCGCTTCACTTCTCACGCTTCACTACGCTCACCGGCTTCGTCACCGCCTCGAAGAAATCATTGCCCTTGTCGTCGACCACGACGAAAGCGGGGAAATCTTCGACTTCGATGCGCCAGACTGCTTCCATGCCGAGCTCCGGGTACTCGAGTACCTCGACTTTGCGGATGCAGTCCTTCGCGAGCCGCGCGGCCGGACCGCCGATCGAACCGAGATAGAAGCCGCCGTACTTGCGGCAGGCTTCGGTCACGGCTTTGGAGCGGTTGCCCTTGGCCAGCATGACGTAGCTGCCGCCGTTGGCCTGAAACTGCTCGACGTAGCTGTCCATGCGCCCGGCCGTGGTGGGCCCGAACGATCCGGACGCATAGCCTTCCGGCGTCTTGGCCGGACCGGCGTAGTAGACGCAGTGATCCTTCAGATATGCCGGCAACCCATGCCCGGCGTCGAGCTGCTCCTTGATCTTCGCGTGCGCGATATCGCGCGCCACCACCATCGGTCCGCTCAGCATGACGCGCGTCTTCACCGCGCACTGGGAAAGCTGGTTGCGGATATCGCTCATCGGCCGGTTGAGGTCGATTCGCACCACCTCGCCGCTAAGGCCCTCGGCCCGAACGTCGGGCAGGAAGCGCGCCGGATCGCGTTCGAGCTCCTCCAGGAACACGCCCTCGGCGGTGATCTTCCCGAGCGCCTGGCGATCGGCCGAGCACGATACGGCGATGGCGACCGGGAACGAAGCGCCGTGACGCGGCAGGCGTATGACGCGAACATCGTGGCAAAAATACTTGCCGCCGAACTGCGCGCCGATGCCGAAGCGCTGCGTGAGCGCGAGCACGCGGCTCTCCAGCTCCCGGTCGCGGATCGCATGTCCGTGGGCATTGCCTTCGGCGGGCAAGCCATCGAGGTAGCGCGTGGACGCAAGCTTGGCGGTATCGAGTGCGAGCTCCGCCGACGTGCCGCCCAGCACGATCGCCAGGTGGTAAGGCGGGCAGGCCGCGGTGCCCAGGCCGCGCAGTTTCTCGTCCAGCCAGCTCATCAAGGTATCGGGCGCAAGCAACGCCCGGGTCTCCTGGTAGAGCAGGCTCTTGTTGGCCGAGCCGCCGCCCTTGGTGATGAACAGGAACTTGTAAGCGTCGCCCGGGACCGCTTCGAGCTTGATCTCGGCCGGCAGGTTGTTGCCGGTGTTGGTCTCGTCCCAGGTCGTCCTCGGCGCCATCTGCGAATAGCGCAGGTTCAGTGCGGCGTAGGCATCGTATACGCCGTACGCGATCGCCGTCCGATCGTCGCCCTCCACCCAGACCTGTTCGCCTTTCTTCGCCTTGACGATGGCCGTGCCGGTATCCTGGCACGAGGGCAGGACGAATCCGGACGCGATGGCCGCATTCTTCAGCAAATCCAGGGCGACGAAGCGGTCGTTGGCCGACGCTTCCGGGTCGTCCAGGATGTTGCGCAATTGCTGTAAGTGACCGGCTCGAAATAGATGCGAGATGTCCCGGATCGCTTCACGGGTGAGAGCGCGAATCGTTTCGCCCTCGACTTGCAGAAAACGCCGGCCAGCCGCCTCGATCACGCCGACGCCGCCCACGTCGAGCTTGCGATAGCGCGTCGCGTCGGGTCCGAGCGGGAACATCTCCTGATGGACGAACGGCGTGGCCGCATCCGGACGAGGCTTGCTCATGCTGGAATCCGTCGAATTGTTCGGAAAGGCCGAATTATCACGGGCAGCCACGCAGTCGGGCAACCGTGATGCAGTTCCTGCGACGGCGCGCCGTGCACGATTGACACTGTCGCGCGGCGGGCCGTATAGTCGTTCGCGGCAAGACTTTACCCGCGCGCGACCGTGCGCGGGCCATCTCACCAAAAAAAATATATCCCCTCGTAGAACGATTGGAGGGATCATGTCGCTACTCACACTGAAGCAAGCCGATATCATCATCGACCAGGCGCTGGCAAAGGCTCGTCAGATGAAGCTGCCGCCGCTTGCGGTGGTCGTTCTGGACGATTCCGGCTACATCAAGGCCGTCAAGCGCGAAGATGGCGCCAGCATGTTCCGGGTCGAGATCGGCCAGGGCAAGGCCTGGGGCGCTGTTGCCATGGGTTGCTCGAGCCGGGCACTCGCGAACCGGGCCAAGCAGAACCCGAATTTTTTTCTGACGCTCGCCGCAACTTCTTCGGGAAAGTTTCTCCCGCAGCAGGGTGGCGTGCTGATTCGAGATGCCGCCGGTGCCATCCTGGGCGCCGTGGGCATCAGCGGTGCCAGCGGCGACGAAGACGAAGCCTGCGGTGCCCATGGCGTGGAACAAGCGGGCTTGAAGCCCGACGTCTCCGGCTAAAGAGGCGACGCGTTCGCCGTAGCCTGCCCGGGCGGAAATCCGTCCGAGGGTACGGTTTTCGCAATGCGCCCTTTTCCGACGGAGGCTTTCATGGCGCAAGGCAAGGTATGCTTGGCCGCCGACGTGTCGGCGGTGGCGATGACGCCGGATCTCGGCGCCGAGGTGCGAGGCGTGGACCTGTCCGCGCCGCTTTCGGATGCCTGCTTCGCGCGCATCCTCCAGATCTTCCACCGCTACGGCGTCATTTATCTGCGCAGCCAGGCGCTCGACGCCCGTTTGCTGGCGCGCTTCGCCGCGCGCTTCGGTGAATCCGAGCTCACGCCGGTCGAGGAGCAACCGCTGCCCGGTCTGCCGCAAGTGAGCGTTCTCGGTGACTCGGTGCAAGGCGGGCTGGAGCCTTCCTATTGGCATTCGGATCGCTCGCACGAGGTTGTCCCTCCGGCGGTGACGCTGCTTTATGGCATGAACGGCGCCGACGGCGGCAGCGCCGAATTCGTCAACATGTATTCGGTATTCAACGCGCTCGCGCCGGAGAAGCAGCTGCTGGTGCAGAAGCTGCGCGGCCTGCACGTCGCGCGTGCGCTCGATCCCGCGGCAGGGTTGCCCGAGACGGCCGGCGCCCAGCGCCAGGGCGCCGAGCATCCTCTGGTGCGGGTTCATCCGGAAACGGGCAAGCGAGCGCTCTATCTCGCCAAGGAAGTGGTGGCACGCGCCGCGGGCCTGCGCGAAGACGACAGCCGCAAGCTGATCGAACAGCTCGAAGCGTTCGCCACGCAGCCGCGGTTCGTCTATGCTCACCGCTGGCGCAAGGGCGATCTGCTCATCTGGGATAACCGCTGCACGCTGCACCGCATGTCGTTCGAGCCCAGGAGCGATCGCGCGCTGTATCGCATCCGGGTGAGAGGCGAGACACCCATAGCGGGTTGAGCGCTCGGCTTGCGGTGCGCGAGCCGCGACCGCAAGGACAGGGCCATGGCGATCCACCGCATCGGTTTCGTGGGCATCGGCAACATGGGTTGGCCGATGGCGGCCAACCTTGCGCATGCCGGATTCGAGCTGACCGTTCACGACGCTCGCCCGGAGCGCGCGCGCGAATTCGCGGCGCAATGCAACGCTGTGGCTGCATCGTCGCTCGCCGATCTCGCCGCACGGGTGCAGTGCGTGGTGACGATGGTCCCCGATCACCACGTCGTGCGCCAAGTCGTGCTCGGCGATGGCGGCGACTGCGTGGCGGCAGGCCTGCAGCCGGGGGCCATCGTGGCGGACATGGGCACATCCGACCCCATGGCCACGCGCTCGCTGGGGGCCGAACTGTCGGCGCGCGGCATTCGCTTGGTCGATGCACCGGTCATGGGCGGGGTGCCCTTCGCCTGCGACGCTTCGCTCGACATCATGGCTGCGGGCGAGGCCGAAGCGCTCGACGCGATGCAGCCGGTGTTCGCCGCGCTGGGGCGCAAGGTCTACCGTTGCGGTGCGGCTGGCAGCGGCCACGCGCTCAAGGCGATCAACAACTACATCAACGCCTGCGCCTTGATCAACGTGATCGAAGGGCTGACCATCGGCGCGAAGTTCGGCATCGACACCGCGCTCATGATCGATACCATGCAGGCGATGTGCACCGGGCGCAATCATCCGATCGACAAGAAGATCGTTCCGCAGGTCGTGACGCGCAAGTATGCGGCCGGCATGCCGATCGGGTTCATCGCCAAGGACCTGCGAATCGCGGTGGATACGGCGCAGCGGCTCGGCGCGGCTGCGCCGCTCGCGGAGAAGGTGCTGGCGCTGTGGCAAGCCGCCGGTGCCGCGCTCGGCCCCGCCTGCGACCACACCGAGATCGTGCGTTACTGGGAACGCGAAAGCGGCGTTCAACTCTAGCGAGCTATCAACAATCATCATTGCACGCGCGCTCCCTCACCCCCAACCCCTCTCCCGGGGGGAGAGGGGAGCGCACAGCGTTTTGCGGCTGGTCAGCCACTCACGATAAGCTACGAGGAGGAAGTTCATGCGGGTAGCATTCATCGGCGTCGGCGCCATGGGCGAGCCCATGGCGGCCAACTTGCTGCAGAAAGGATTCGAGCTCTCCATCCTGCACCATCGGCGCGCGGAGCCGGCCGCGCGGCTCGCGCAACTCGGGGCTCGTGTCTGCGCAAGCGTTGCCGAAACCGTTGCCGGTTGCGAGATCGTAGTGCTGAGCCTGCCGACATCTGCCGAAGTGGAAGCTATCGTTGCCGGCGCGGGCGGAGTCCTTGCCGCAGCGAGCGCGGGAACGCTCGTGCTGGACTGTACGACCAGCGACCCCGCCAGCACGCGGCGCCTCGGCGAGCAGCTCTCGGGGCGCGATATCGCCTTGGTGGATGCGGGCATGACCCGCGGCGTGGCCGGCGCCAAGCAGGGCAAGCTCGCGTTCTTTCTCGGCGGCGAGCCGCGTCACATCGAGCGGGCGATGCCGGTTTTGAAAGGGCTCGGCGATACCTTCGTGCACGTCGGCCCACTCAGCCATGGCCACACGGCCAAGCTCATCAGCAATGTGTTGAGCTACGCAACGGTTGCGCTGGTGAACGAAGCGTTCATGCTGGGCGCTCGCTCGGGGCTAGACCTGGCGCGCTTGTCCGAGGCGTTGAACCAGGGCGCGCCGAGCAAGGCGCTGGAGTCGTTCGGGCCGCGCATTGCGGCGGGCGAGTACGAGCCCGCGCGCGTGACGGTCGCGCATGTGTGCGACGACATGATGATGCTGCAGCAGCTGGCCGCGAGCACCGTGTCCTCCGTTCCGATTCTCGGAGCCGCGCAGGAGCTCTACCGCCTGCTGCAGCTGCAAGGCAGTAGCGCGCGCGACTTGTCGGTCGTCGCCGAGCTGTGGCGCTCGGCAGGGAAGCGCTGACCATGGCCGTGATCGATTTTCGTTTGCGGCCCCCGGTCAAGGGCCTCCTCGACATGGTCATGTACGCAAAAGCGCAGCGGCGCGACGGCATCACGCGCCAACACGGCATGGAGCCGGCGGCTTCCGCGCAGGCCAAGTCGATGGAGATGCTGCTCGCCGAAATGGAGCAGGCGGGCGTGAACTGCGGTGTGGTGATGGGCCGATATTCCGGGCTGTATGGCTCGGTGAGCAACAGCGACGTCGCGGATATCGTGCGCGCGTGGCCGGGGCGCTTCGTCGGCGTCGGCTCGATCGATCCGAGCGAGCGCAAGCGGGCGATCGCGCAGATCGACGAGGCCATGGCGCTCGGATTGAAGGGCATCAACCTGGAGCCGGGCGCCTATCCGCAGCCGCTTTACAGCGACGACCGGCGCCTGTACCCGATCTACGCCTATTGCGAGGACAGGGACATCCCGGTCACGATCATGGCGGGCGGCAGCGCCGGGCCGGATCTGTCTTATACAAACCCGGTTCACGTCGATCGGGTCGCGGCCGATTTTCCGCAGCTGCGCATCGCGCTCACTCACGGCGCCTGGCCCTGGGTGAGCGAGATCCTGCATGTGGCGTTTCGCCGCCCCAACGTCTATCTGTCGCCCGATCAGTACCTGTGCAACATGCCCGGCATGGACGACTACATCCGCGCGGCCAACGGCTTTCTTGCCGATCGTTTCCTGTATGCGAGCTCGTATCCGTTCATCGGCGTGCAGCGCTATGCCGAGTGGTTTCGTGCGCTGCCCATCAGGCCGGAATTGTTGCCGCAGCTCATGTATTCGAATGCGGCGCGGTTTCTCGGCCTCGCTTAGCTTCGAACCACCCCGCCCGCTCGCGCGGGCACCCCGTCCTTGGGAAGGACCACCCCGCCCGCTCACGCGGGCACCCCTCCTTAGGAAGGAGGGGAGACTAAACCTTCCCCTCCTCTCATGAGGAGGGGTGTCGGCAGAGCCGACGGGGTGGTGTGGTTTTCCTTGGCTTTGTAACCACCCGCCGGCAACTCAATCCCCGCGGATGCCCGCTGTCTTCGCGACCTTGGTGTACTTGGCGAGCTCGGTCTTGAAGAACGCCGCCGTCTGTTCCGGGCTGCTCGCCACGATCTCCGCGCCGAGCGAGGCCAGACGCTGCTTGATCTCGGGGGTCGCCAGCGCCTGCAGCATCGCCCGATTGAGCTTGAGCACGATCTCGCGCGGCGTCTTCGCCGGCACCATCGCGCCGTACCACGTGCTCATCGAATAGCCTGGCACGGTTTCGGCGATGGTGGGCACGTCAGGCAGGACCGCGGCGCGCTTTTCCATCGTGACCGCGATGGCCTTGGCGCGGCCGGCGCGAACGTGCGGAATGATGGGCGGCATGGTGTTGAAGGCCGATGCGATCTGGCCGCCGATCAGCGCGATCGCGAGCGGGCCGCCGCCCTTGTACGGGACCATCAGCAGATTGGTGCCGGTCATCATCTTGAACATTTCGCCGGCGAAATGCTCGGGACTGGCGACGCCGGAAGTTCCGTAGGTCAGCTCGCCCGGGCGCGATTTCGCCAGCGCGATCACGTCCTTCACCGTCTTCACCGGCAGCGAGGGGTGCACACACAGCACGTTCGGCACGTTGGAGACGACGGTGATCGGCGCGAGGTCACGTTCGATGTCGTAGCCAAGGTTGGTGTAGACCGGCTTGCTCATGATGTGAGCGACCGACATGAACAGGATCGTGTAGCCGTCCGGCGCGGCGTCGGCGGCCATCTTGGCCGCGATGTTGGCATTCGCGCCCGGGCGGTTCTCGACCACGAACTGCTGCTTCAGCGTTTGCGAAATACTTGCGCCGACGGTCCGCGCCATGATGTCGGTGCCGCCGCCGGCCGCGAATCCGACCAAAATGCGAACCGGCTTGCTGGGGTAGTCCTGTGCCACCGCGCTTGCGCAACCCAGGCAGGCCAATGCAGCGGCCGCCGCTGCCCGCGATGAAAATGTCATTTGCTTGCTCCTCGCTGCGTTCGGTGCGCCGGGGTGACTGAATCCGCGTTTGCCCGGAACGCGGCGCCGTTGCCCGGGCGCGCTACACTAGTCGGTGCCGCTGGCCGGTGTCAATCGCGCGATTGATTCGCAGCCGCGCTCAGAAGCCGTACAGCGCCGCCGAATTGTCCACCAGCACGCGCTTGCGCAGTTCCGCATCCGGAACCCAATCGGCGAGCAGGTCGCACAGGTCGCCGTCGTTGGGCATGGATCCTTTCACCATCACATGCGGCCAATCGGTGCCCCAGACGACGCGTCCGGGCGCCGCATCGAGCAACGCATGCGCGAGCGGCACGGTGTCCGCGTGCGGCAGCGCGGTGGTCGAAATGCGGTACGGGCCGGTGAGCTTGACCCAGGCCTTGCCCGCGCGCATGAGGCGCAGCAACGCCTGGAAGCCGGGGTCGCCGGTTCCCTTGCCGGTGCCGAGATACCCCAGGTGGCCGAGCACGATGTCGACCGGCAAATCGGCGAAGGCCCGATCCATGTCGGGAAACTCGTCGGCATGCATCAGGAGCTCGATGTGCCAGCCGAAGCGCCGGATTTTCTGCGCCAGCCGCTGCAGCAGCGGAACCGGCAGCTTGCCCTTGTCCTCATGGATGTCGACGATGTTGCAGCGAACGCCACGAACGCCGGCGGCATGCAGGCGTTCGAGCTCGTCCTCGCCGATCGCCTCCTCCACCACCGCGACGCCGCGAAAGACGGGGCCGGCTTGCTCGAGCGCAGCGAGCAGCGCGCGGTTGTCGGTGGCGTAGACGCTCGGCTGCACCAGCACCGCGCGCTCGACGCCGAGCGTGGCGAGCATGTGGCGATACGCGGGCAGCAGGCAGTCGGGCGGCGTGTAGACGCGCCCCGGCCAGTACGGATAGCGGCTCCCGGGACCGCAGATGTGCGCATGACAGTCGCAGCTCAGCGGCGGGAGCGCGAGACGCGGCTTGCGCGGAGCCGGGTCGGGCGCTGCGCACAGCGAGGGCTGCGCACCGGGTGGGGCTGCGGACGACATGCCGGATTCTCGATGAACGCCAGAGCAGAGGACTGCGCGCTGAATCGACGCGTCGTCTCTAGCGCTTCTGCAGCTCCAGGATCTCGAATCCCGAATAGCGATCCACGATGTAGATGAGGCCGCGATCGTCGATATCGCAGTCGTTGGTCTGCGGCGCCGCGCGGCCGCGCGCCGGCTCGGGGACGTGGTACGCGACTTCCTCCGGCGCCGTCGGATCGGCCACGTCGACCACGCGCAATCCCCCGGCAAACCAGGCGCAATACACCAGCGTGTCCTTCATGTGCTCCTGGAACTGGTGGGCGCCGAAGCGTCCCGGCGTGGCTCGGCTCCAGGGCGAGTCCAGCTCGCTCACCTCGTAGATGGCGAGCGGCTGAATGTTCGAATAGTCGGTGACGTCGAGCACCCATAGGCAGCCGTGCGGGCGCCCGCGCCGGCGCGCCATCTCTTCCGGGCTATGCGCATGGTCTTCCTCGTCGATGGCGAGCGCGATCTTGCGGCCCTTGATGGGGGAAGGCACAGGCATGAAGGTATGCGACGGCTCAGGGAACGGCGGGTGGTAGTTGTACGCGCCTACCGTTTTCGGCTTGCGGATGTCCTTCACGTCGATGATGCGCACGCCCCCGTGCCACACGCCCGCCCACAGCTCGTCGCCGAAGCGCAGCGCATGGTGCAGCCGATGCTGGCGCCCCGGCCAGGTCGGCTTCTCGCCGCCCTCGACGTGCTGCCCGGGCAGCCACCAGTGCGAGACTTCTTCCGGCTTGGCCGGGTTGCGGATGTCGTAGGTGACCAGGATGTTGCCGACGTAGCCCGGCATCTCGGTCGAGATGTAGGCGTAGTTCGCATCCATGTCGAAGCGATGCACGCCGATGCCGTGGGTCTTGTGATGCACGATCTGTTTCGGGTTGGCGCGGACCGAAACGTCGTAGACGCGAAAGCCGCCCAGCTGATAGGGCTTCTTATCGGCCGCTTCCACGGCCGGAATGTCCGATTCGGCGACACCCAGCCTGGCAGCGAGCTCGGCATGGGTCGGCGCCCGGCCGAGCTCGGCCTGCAGGTCCTTGCGCAGCTTCGGCAGCTCGTCGGCCTTGCGGCCGATGCCGCTCGCATTGCGCTCGTGGTTGACGATCATGATGTCGCCGATCACGCGCGCCTTGTGGCTGTGCGAGTCCGGGTCGTCGAGGAAGATCTGGCTCAGCAACTTCGGCTTGCGCGGGTCCGAGACGTCGACGATCGACGTGCCGAGCCGTTCCTTGTTGGTGATATGGCCGACGTAGGCGTATTGGCCCGCGACGTACACCTGGCCGGCGCCGGGCAGGTCCAGGTGCGACAGTCGGGTGATGTTGTGCGACAGCGGCGGGCTTTGCAGAACGGCGGACATGGCGGCACCTCGGCGGATTGGTCGGAACGAAGTCTAACTCACGGCGCCGCCGTCGTGCCACGGCGCAACCGTCCTGACACTGCGCGTGTGTCCAAGCACGCCCGTATTTGGCACAATCGGCGCACGTCGGGAAAAAGGGGACGCACACAATTTCCGGCCCCCACAATTTCCACCCCAGGGAAATTGTGTGCGTCCCCTTTTTCCCTTTTCCCCGCCTCGTTGAAAGGTCACCGCTCATGGCCGTCAATCGCAAACGCCCCGAGGACTTGCGCAGTCACCGCTGGTACGGGGTGAAGGATCTGCGCTCGTTCGGCCACCGCTCGCGCACGCTGCAGATGGGCTTCGCGCGCGAAGACTTCGCCGGCAAGCCGGTGATCGGCATCATCAACACCTGGAGCGACATCAACCCCTGCCACTACCACTTCAAGCAGCGGGTGGAGGAAGTGAAACGCGGCGTGTGGCAGGCGGGCGGGTTCCCGCTGGAGCTGCCGGCGATCACCCTGGCCGAACCGTTCCAGAAGCCCACCACCATGATGTACCGCAACCTGCTGGCAATGGATGCCGAGGAGCTGCTTCGGTCCTATCCCGTCGATGGCGCGGTCCTCATGGGCGGGTGCGACAAGACCACGCCGGCGCTCATCATGGGCGCCACCAGCGCGAACCTTCCGGCGATCTATCTTCCGGCAGGGCCGATGCTGCGCGGAAACTGGCACGGCGAGTTCCTCGGCTCCGGCACCGATTCGTGGAAGTACTGGGCGGAGCTGCGCGCGGGGACCATCACGGAGAACGACTGGATGGAAGTCGAGGAAGGCATCGCCCGCTCGCCCGGCCATTGCATGGTCATGGGCACGGCCTCCACCATGACGTCGGTGGCCGAGACCCTCGGCCTCACGCTGCCGGGCGCGGCCTCCATTCCGGCGGCCGATGCCAACCACGGCCGCATGGCCACCGCGAGCGGGCGGCGTATCGTCGACATGGTATGGGAGGATCTGAAGCCGAGCGAGCTGTTGACGGCTGCGGCGTTCGACAACGCGATCGTTGCGACCCATGCGCTGTCCGGATCGACCAACGCCCTCATTCACCTGATCGCCATGGCGGGCCGCGCCGGCATAGCGTTGCGGCTGGAACGCTTCGACGAGCTGTCGCGCTCTACGCCCGTGCTCGCGAACATTCGTCCGGCCGGCATGTATCTGATGGAAGACTTCTACTATGCCGGCGGATTGCGGGCGCTGCTCGCGCAATTGACCGATGCGCTCGACCTCGATTGCAAAACCGCCAACGGAAAAACGCTGGGCGAGAACATCGCCGGCGCTCGCATCTACAAGCCCGACGTCATCCGCACGCGCGCCGAAGCGCTGAGCCCGAGCGGTGGTCTCGTCGTGCTGCGCGGCAATCTCGCGCCCGACGGCGCGGTGATCAAGCCGACGGCCGCCGAGGCGCACCTGATGCGCCACAAGGGGCCGGCGGTCGTGTTCCGCAATTACGACGACATGGCGGCCCGCATCGACGACGAGGCGCTTGCGATCGATGAGAACTCGGTTGTGGTGCTGCAGAATGCCGGGCCGCTGGGCGCCGGCATGCCGGAGTGGGGACAACTGCCGATCCCGAAGAAGCTGCTGCGCCGCGGCGTGCGCGACATGCTGCGCATCTCCGATGCGCGCATGAGCGGCACCTCGTACGGTGCTTGCGTTCTGCACGTGGCGCCCGAATCGCATGTCGGCGGGCCGCTCGCATTCGTCCGCGACGGCGATCTGATCGAGCTCGACGTGGACGCGCGCAGGCTGCAATTGCACGTCCCGGAAGCGGAGCTCGCGCGCCGGCGCGCCGAGTGGGAGCCCGCATCGCCCCGTTTCCAGCGCGGCTACGGCGCGCTGTATGCGCGCCACGTCACGCAGGCCGACAAGGGTTGCGACTTCGATTTCCTCGAAGGCGCCGCGTTCACACCCGAGCCCGATATCCATTGATCGGCGACGAGCAGCACACTTTCGATCGCTGTCCATGAGAGAGACGCCCGCATTTTGGGATTGCGCGACGCGGCCGGGAAAATCGGATTTGCACCCGAGTCCGCAATCCGGATCTGCATCCGAGTGCGCACCCGAATTGCCGACGTGATGCGAATGCGCGTGGCTGCGCTAGCGCTCGCGATCGGCTCGTATCTGGGCGTGTGCCCGGCTGCGGCTGCGGCCGACCTTCGGGTGATGTGCCCGAGTGCATTGCGCACACCGATCGTGGAATCCGCCCGCGCCTTCGCGCGCGCAGGCGGGCACCGTATCGAGTTCGTGTTCGCGGGCGTGGCGGCAGTGCACAAGCGCATTGCAACCGGCGAACGGGCCGATGTTGCCATCGGCACTGCGCAGGGAGCCGATGCGCTGGTGCGGCTCGGCCGCGGGGTCGAGGGAAGTCTCGTGCCGCTCGTGCGCAGCGCCCTGGCGCTCGCGCTGCCCTTGCACGAGATTGCGCCCGAGGTCCGCGATGCAGCCTCGCTCGCCGAAACGCTGCGTCGAGCGCAGTCGCTGGTGGTGCCGGACGTAAATCTCGGCGTACCGGGCGGCGCGCAGACCGCCGAGCTGCTGGAGCGGCTCGGGCTTGCCGAGGAGCTTCGCGCCCGTACGCGCTACCTCGCCGATGCGCGCGAGATCGCCAAGCGCGTGGCGGCCGGCACGGCCGACATCGGCATCGGCGCGATGAGCGGCCTCGTGGGCTCGGCCGGCGTCGCGGTGCTGGGACCGCTCACCGAGCCCCGCACCGAGGGCATCGCGTATGCCGCGGTGATCGTGCGCACGGCGGCCAACGCGGATCTCGCACGCGCCTTCATCGCGCACCTGCGCTCGCCGCAGTCGCAGGCGCTGTTTCGCAAGGCGGGCTATCTGCCGGTCGATCGGGCGCCGTAACGAGCCGGGGATCCGCCGCCAGGGATTGCATGCGCACCGTGCTGAAGCTCGCGATCGTGCTGGTTGCGGCGATCATTTTCTTCGTCCCGCCGCCGCCCGGCGTTTCGCCCGTCGTCATGCGTACGGCGGGGCTGGTCGTGTTCACCGTCGGCATGTGGGCCACACAGGGACTGCCCGAGCACATCACCGGGCTGCTTTTCCTGCTTCTGGCCGTGCTGATCGAAGTCGCGCCGGCCAGCGTGGTGTTCTCCGGTTTCACGTCCGGAACGCTGTGGCTCGTGCTGGGCGGCCTGTTCATCGCCGAAGCGGTGCGCGTCACCGGGCTCGGCGAGCGCTTCGCACTGGCGCTGCTCGGGCGCTTCACGGGCTCGTATTCGTTGCTCGTGAGCGCGACCGTCGTGGTGGCGACAGCGCTTTGCTTCGTCATGCCGGCCACGCTCGGGCGCGTGCTGCTGCTCGTTCCGATCCTCTCCGGCCTCGCACGCCACATCGGCCTCGCTGCGGGCAGTTCGGGCCATACCGGGCTCATGCTCGCCGCGATCGTGGCGAGCTTCCAGATCGGCACCAGCATCCTCCCAGCCAACGCACCGAACCTCGTGCTTGCCGGCGCCGCCGAGGCCGTGCATGGCATTCATCTCGATTACGGCGAGTACCTTTGGGTGCAGTTTCCCGTGCTCGGGCTCGCCAAGATGGCGTTGATCGTCGCGGCCACATGCTGGCTGTTTCCGGCGCGCATCGAGCGCGCGGCCGGCGTGCGTGCCGTTTCGCGCATGAGCGCGAAAGAGATACGTCTGTCGCTCATTCTGCTCGCGGCGTTGGCGCTGTGGACGACCGACGTCGTGCACGGCATCCGTCCCGGCTGGATTGCGCTCGCCGCGGGGCTTGCCGTCATGCTGCCGCGCATTGGTGTCATGCCGCTCGCCGCTTTCAACGACAGCATCAAGTACGGTCCGTACTTCTACATCGGCGCGGTGCTGGGATTGGGCGCGGTGGTGACGCAAACCGGTACCAGCGCGGCACTGGGCGCGCTGGTGCTGCCGGCACTCGCACTCGTGCCGGGCGAGGATTTCCGCAACTTCATGCTGCTCGCCATCGCGGCCACGATCGCCTGCATGGTGACGACCAATCCGGCGCAGCCCGGTCTGATGGTGCCGCTCGGCGAGCAGATCGCCGCCGCCACGGGATGGTCGCTGCAGGCTTCGCTCATGACGGCAGCGCTCGGTTTCTCCAACATAATGCTTCCCTATGCCGTGCCCCCGCTCGTGGTCGGCATGCAGCTCACCGGCATAGGTTTACGCGCGGCCGCCCGCTATACTTTGCTGCTCGCCCTGCCGAGCTTTGCCGTACTGCTGCCGCTCGATTATCTCTGGTGGCGCTTCATCGGCTATTTCGGCTGAATTCCATCGGCATACGCAACCCGGCTGCTGGATTTGCGAACCGTGCACGGTCGCTTCGAGGAGTTTTGCATGAGCCTGCTGTTTTCGCCGCTCGCGCTGGGGGGCATCGAGATCGCCAATCGCGTGACGGTATCTCCGATGTGCCAGTACAGTGCGCGCGACGGCACCTGCAACGACTGGCACCTGCAGCACCTGATGGGATTGTCGCTCTCGGGCGCCGGACTGCTCACGCTGGAGGCAACCCACGTCACCGCACAAGGCCGCATCTCGCCCGGTTGCGCGGGCCTGTGGTCCGATGAGAACGAGGCGGCGCTGAGCCGCGTCGTGCAGGCGTGCCGCTCGGTCTCCCCGATCAAGCTCGGCATCCAGCTCGCGCATGCCGGACGCAAGGGCTCTTCGCAACGGCCCTGGGAAGGACGCGGCCCGCTGCGCGCGGAGGAGGGCGCCTGGGAAACGATCGCGCCCTCGGCACTCGCGCTCGCGCCGGGCTGGCACATGCCCAGGGCGCTGGACGAAGCCGGCATGGCTACGGTTCGCGACGCGTTCGTGGCTTCCGCGCGGCGCGCGTTGCGCGTCGGCTTCGACCTGATCGAGATCCACTCCGCGCACGGTTATCTGCTGAACGAGTTTCTCTCGCCGCTGGCGAACCGGCGCGAAGACGCCTTCGGCGGCAGCCTCGCCAACCGGATGCGCTTCCCGCTCGACGTGTTCGAAGCCGTACGTGCGGTATGGCCGCGCGAGCGGGCGCTCGGTGCACGCATCCCGGGATCGGATTACATGCCGACCGGGTGGAGCCCGGACGATGCGATCGCGTATGCGCGCGAATTGAAGGCGCGCGGCTGCGATTTCGTCACCGTGTCCGGGGGCGGCGTGGTGCTCGATGCCAAGGTTCCGACCGGGCCTGGCTATCAGGTGCCCTTCGCCGAAGCGGTCAAGCGCGGCACCGCCATGACGACCGGGGCGGTCGGATTGATCACGCAGGCGCTGCAAGCCGAAGCGATCGTTGCCGCAGGCCGCGCCGACTATGTCGCCATAGCGCGCGGCTTCCTGTTCGATCCGCGCTGGGCCTGGCATGCGGCCATCGAGCTCGGTGCCGAGACCTACTTCGCACCGCAGTACCAGCGGTGCCATCCGGGCGCCTGGCCGCCTGCCTCCGAGGTCGTGCGGCGAGCCTAGCGCGGCACCGGGCTGGAAGGCGCAGCCGTCAGTGGCTCCCGCTCTTGCGCCGGCTCGACAGGCGCTGGCGCAGCTTGGGCGGCTCAAACATGATCAGGCGCGCGAGGGCGGAGAACTGCCATGACAGCCAGAGCACCAGCCAGGCGGCCACGGCGAGCGGAACCTGCGACCAGGCGAGGGTGATGCCGGAGGTCTCGCTGGTCAGGTCGAGCAGCAGTCCCATGCTCGCCAGGATGCCCAACATGAGCGCAACGCCGGCCAGCGCGGAACGGCGTTTGCTGCGCCGGGAGCTCCAGGATACGGCGCTCGCCGGCGCGCCGATCAGCCCGACCACGGAGAACCACAGCGCGGAGTGCCAGCCGTTATTGCCCGATGCGAGATAGGCGCCGAGCGCCAGGCCGCCGGCTCCAATAATCAAACCCAGCAGCAGCAGCATGACCGTGGTCGCTCGCATTGCGATCGCATTCTCCTGTTATCCGGGCCGAATGCCTGCGCTGCGCACCCCTTGCCCACAATCCGCGATCTGGTCCCGAATCGTGGGGCAAGCTGGCTCGGGCCGTTGGCAGACCCTTCCGCCCCCGAGAGCCGTCATTCGTTCTTGCGTTGTCTTGTCGTTTACGGCCGGGACGGCGCGCCATGAAGGCTTTTCTGCCTCGGCTGGCGCATTGTCAAGCCGGCGCGCGCCCGTAGGCGTGCCGGCCGTAGCCCATCGCCGTCGGGTCAGCGTTCCGGGGCGGGAGGCGGGGCGTGGGCGCCGGCCGGCGGCGGGGCGTAAGTGCCCGGAGCCGGCGGCGGGGCATACGAGCCGCCTGGCGGCGGCGCATACGTTCCCGGGGGTGGCGGCGGGCTGGCTGCTCGCCGCGGGGAGGAGGTGAATTGTCCCGCGACCGGCACCTTGTGCCCCTTCGCGTACATACACTGGATGTAGCCCGTGTCGTAACGATGCTGGAGCGACCGTCCGGACGTATCGGCTGCGCCTGCACCCGCTGCAGAACCGAACAACAGACCGGTGCCGGCGCCGACCCCGGCGCCTCGGCTGCCGCCGATGGCCGCGCCAGCCACTGCACCGATTGCAGTGCCGACCACTGCGCTGGACACGCCGCTGTTGACCGCGGCCTGTTGCGCGTCCTGGCCGCCGATGCTTTGCGAGGCATACGAGCGGCAGGTGTAGTCATCGGCGCGGAACTGGTCGAAGCTCATCTGGCTGCCGGGAAGCGCCATCACGCTGGGGCCGCCGGGGAATGTGACGCAGCCGCCTAGCACGAGCAATGCGCCGGCGATGGCGAGGCGGAAACGAATCGTCGTCATGGCTCAAGGATTCCGGGGTTGCGCGGGCACGCGCTGCCACGGTTGCCCACATTCCTTGACATAGGGATAGTAGGTGTTCGATTCGCGGCAGTAATACCAGTAGCCGGGGGCGCTTTCCTGCGCAACCCGCTCGTCGCGCTCGATGTAGACGCGCGGCGCAGGCGGGACCACGATCGCGGGCGCATACCCATACGGATAGGGATACGAATACGAATACGGGAACACCGGCCCGGGATACCAGAGCGGGCCACCGAAGACGAAGCCGAGTTGAAGCCGCGAGCCATGCGAATGGTGGTGGTGGCGGTGGTGGCCGCGGCGACCACCGTCCGACCAGGCAGCGGCGCTCGTCAGCAGTATGGCCAGTGCGGCGAGTCCGACGGCAAAAAGTCTCAACGATCGCATGAGTTGCTGTTCCTCTGCCAGGACCGGAGCACCAGCACCATTGGGGCTCGACATCAGCCCGCTGCCAAACCGCGGCTGGCGGGTTCGGAAAGCAGCCCGCCAACAGCGGCGACTGGCAGCGGCGACTGGCGGGCCCAAAAAGCAGTTCGCCAAAAGCGGCGGCGGGCTGTCTTTCGCGCAGGCGTCAAGCAACGTTGCACGATCGATGCCCCAGAAGCCCGGCAAGAAGATTATGCGCGCAAGGCCGGGCAAGGCCGTTAGGAAGTAGTAACAGTTTGTAAACGCTGCGCGCCGCGCCGTCTGGGCGCTACACCCCGGCAGCCCTCGTTGCCGCGCTGCGCTCGCAGAGCCATGACCCGCTCAGGGCGGGCCGTGCCGGTCGAGCCCGTAGAAGCGCATCAGCTCGTCCACGCGCTCGCGCGGCGGCCGGCGGCGGAAATAACCCTTCCTGCTTTGCATCACGCCGGTGGC
>WHTS01000115.1 GCA_009377585.1 Betaproteobacteria bacterium | reverse complement strand
GAGCGCTTCTTAACCTCCTCGCCAATACGGTTGCCGATACCGGTTTCGCGCACGCAATACAGGCGTGTAGCACGGCAGTCCCTTTGCGGCCAGCGCTTTCGCGCCCGCTAGTGGACGCTTGGTCTATGACATCACTCGATGAGCACACGGGCCGCCCGCGTGTGGAGCCTTGGTTGCGTGGTTGGGTGGACGACCTGCCGCAAACGGCAGTGGCGTGGCGCGAGCATCTTCCCGCTCGCACAAAACCGCCGGCGAGCAAGAAGGAAATCGAGGACTTCTTCGAGGCAGCGCCGATACAGGCCGTCGAATTGTTGGAAACCGAAACCTACCGCGTGCTCGATTGGCTGATACAGCGAGTCGCAAAGTTGCTGGATCGTAGCGTCAGGAAAGTTTCGGACGAGCCCGCCGAAGACGGGGCAAGCGCGAACTCGGTCTTGGAGCAAGCCGCGTCCACGATGGAAAACGCAGCAGAAGCGGACGAATCTGGCGAGGAGGCACCTTCGTCCTCGGCTGTGCCGGATTCTCCGCCGCTTGCGGATATTTTTGGTCCCAAGCTGAAACCGGATGACGTCATCGCGATGATTCTTTCGGCGAGGGGAGAATACGAGCGCACGCTTCACGTCCGTGATATTCCGGCTGAAGAACAGAAATCGGACACCGACGCGCAAAAGAAACGTGTCAAGGAAGCGAAAACGAAACTGCATGGCGAGTTGTCCAGCACTACGCTCGTGATCCGGGCCGACCTTGGGGGGATCAAGAATGGCCTTCTCGATCCTGAGACCAAGACCGCCGCCAGCACCGCCGATGGCAGCACTTCCTGGGGTGCAGACGACAACGGCAATCCCCTAATTCCCTTCCGTGTCCACGATTCGGTCGCGGGCGATCCGTCCTCGGACGGCAATTGGCGCGAGTGCCTGCGCTTCGATCTCGAACGCAACGCCGACGGCGAAGCCACACGCTGGTTCATCGTAGAGGAATGGCCGGACAGCGCAAATACCGAAGACCGACGCTCCAGCGGCCCAGATCAATCCCTCCTCGAACATCAGTCGTGGACAGAGCGTTGTGCGAGACGGATCGGCAAGCGGCTCGGGTTGAAAGGCGAGTATCTGGAAATGCTCGCCATCGCCTCGCGTCTCCATGACGAAGGTAAACAGGCCTCTCGGTGGCAGAACGCCTTTCGTGCTAAACGAGATGGCCGACCCTACGCCAAGACGAAAGGTCCGATCGATTTCAAGCTACTCGATGGCTACCGGCATGAATTCGGTTCGCTTCCGTATGCGTTGAAGGATGAGGCGTTCAAGAAGCTTCCGCCGGACCTGCAAGACTTGGCCTTGCACCTGATCGCAGCACATCACGGCTTCGCCCGCCCGGTCATCGACATTACCGGATGCGAGGACGCACCACCGTCGGCGCTGGAAACCCAAGCTCGCGAAGTCGCGTTGCGCTTCGCACGCCTTCAACGGTGCTGGGGGCCATGGGGGCTGGTGTGGTGGGAAGCCCTGTTGCGCGCGGCGGACCAGCAGGCCTCGCGCGAGAACGACGCGCGTGGGCGCAAATCGAACAAGGAGACCGACCGATGAGCGAAGCCAGTATCCCGGTGGACTTGTTCAATCCCGGCCAAGTTTTCGCCTGCCTCGGATTTCTCGAAGCCGCCGATGTGCTGTTAGGCGATGCGGAAGGCGGATTCGATTGGAGCAATCCCGCCGACGTGAGGTTCCGTTTGAGCGCAAACGGGAATGCCAATCCGTTCGGGATGGTGCTGGGCTATTTGGCAGATGCCACACCGCTGCGTTATGCCCCGATGGGGTTCGTCGAATCATCGGCCAAGCCAGAAGGTGACGCCGAGGCTGGCGATGATTCCAACGACGATGAGGATGACGATGAAGCCGGTGCATCGACCCTGGTGCCATCGGAGACCTTTCCCGCCCCTTCTGGCGATGTCTCATCTCTTCCGATCTTCTTGAAATGCAGCGGCTACTCAGACGTGGCCATTGGGCACTGGGCTGACGGCACCAGCCGCAACACCTTCAAGCTTTATTCGGGCAACCGATCTGCGGAGAAGATCGCGTGCGCCATGGTTGCTGGCACGCGTGCAAAGCCAAAGAAAGGCCAGACGATCGGAGATCTCAAGACTCGCGGCATCAGCCATTTATGGGCCGAACGGCGCGAAGAGTTGATCGAGCGCCCCTTTCTGCCGACCCCGCTGGGTGGCAGCTTCAACTTCGATGCCCGTGGCGCATGGACTGCCCTCGATGCAGGGTATTCGCCCAACACACAGAAGCATCAAGTCGCATCATCTCCGGTAGTTCAAATGCTGGCCGCATGGGGATTGGAGCACGCACGGCCGTTCGAATTTGGCGTTCGGCAGGTGCGCTACGCCGCATGGGGCGAGATGTTGCCGCCGATGCTGGCGCGCGTTGCACTCTCTGGCCAAGACGGCGCATCTCGAAAAATTTTCCGATTCGAGCTGGCTTTGAGTGGAAAGAACAAGATCGTTACTTTTTCTCAACAGGAGGATGCGTCATGACACAAACCACGACCGAGGCGCTGCTGAAACTGACCGACGAATTGCTTGACACCTGGGCAAACGACCCGAAAGGGCCGGTCGCTCTCCACCTCAAGCAGAAGCTGCTGCCCGTGGAAGGCGAAGGCGGCGTGATCTTTCCGCCCACCTATGCAGACATCGGCTACAACGTCGACACACTGTCTGACGGAACCAAGGTGGCGACGATCGATAGCGTTGGCTCGCAGGCCAACCGCATGGAGCCGATCTTCAGGTCCATCGGCAAGAATGACAAGGGTGAGGAGCTAAACCCGCTTGCCAAGCTTGTGCCGCAGATCGAAATGGAGTTGTATTCCAAGGGTGACGGAAAAGAGAAACACATTGAGCGTCGATCTCTTCTCGACCTTGCACACCGAAGTGCGGACGCTGTTGTTCAGTCGTCTCCAACCTTGGCTGCGTTGTTGAATCCGGCTTTCCTCGCCTTGCGCAATCGCAATGATGCCGGACCACTCTGCACGTTTGCTCCAACGTCCCTCGTCTTTGGGGTGTGGGACTCGCGCGGCGGCACGGGCGAAAAGCTGCCTCGAATCGTTCGTTCGATCATTCGAGCTTGGAATGTTGAGCCGTTGTTTTCTGCCGCGCAATTCAATTCTGTGTGGAAACATCTCGATGAGAGTCAGCAGGAGGCGCTCAAGGCCGAAGAGAAGCTGAAGAACCGCGCCGATCGTTCTGACGTCGGATTGGCGGATGCCCCTTCAACTTTCCGCAAGGTGAGCGAATCCGCTGCCCGGCAGATGACCGAGTTCAGGAATGGTTCTCCAAACCCGGAGCGTCGCGTCTTGGGCGGGGTCATCGCGCGCGGCGAGATAGTTCGTGAGGTGACGATCAATCTTGTAGCTCTCAGAGGGATTGGAGGCTCGCTCAATGAAGAGCGCAAGGACGAGGGAATTCGTCGTTACTTGCTTTCACTGGCCTTGCTTGCGGCAACTCATGACCAAGATCTGTTCCTTAGGGAAGGCTGCTTACTAAGATATGCAGGCAATGAGCAGTGGCAGCAAGTACCACGACGTGGGGATTTGCAGCCCGTGGATGTGAACTCTGAGGCGGCACTGAAATCACTCAATGACTACGCGAGCAAGCAAGCAAAGTTGTTCTCGCCTCTTTGGCCAGAGAGCAGAGAGTTGATACATAGGTTCGACTTGGCGGCGGCTAAGAGGCTGCTTGCGAAAAAAATGGCGGAAGAAGCCCCATCGCAATGAGTCACGTCCTTCTCATCAACGTCCGTTTCCACGACTGCCGCTATCACGGTAGCGGTGACTGGCCACCGTCGCCTGCGCGGCTGTTTCAGGCCTTGGTGGCTGGTGCGGCGCGAGGTGGATTGAGTCCGAGCGACCAGGAAGCGCTTGGCTGGTTGGAAACCTTGCCCCCGCCTCTCATCGCCGCGCCATCGGAAAGGGCCGGACAATCGTTCGGCTTCTTCGTTCCGAACAATGATCTCGACTCGGTGGGCGGCGACGTTCGGAGAATCGGGAAGATCAGAACGTCCGTGAAAAGAATGCGTCCGCGGATGTTCTCTCCCGAACGGCCCTTCCTCTATGCCTGGGTCTTCGAGAACAACGAGGAAAACCGATCGCAAGCGAATGTCGTTGCATATATGGCAGATCGGCTCTACCAGCTCGGCCGCGGCGTGGATATGGCGTGGGCGGTGGGCGAGGTGATTGAACCCGTCGAGTTGGATCGCCGGCTCGAAGCCTACACGGGCGCTATCTACCGGCCAAACGACGGTCGCGAGGGGATAACACTAGATTGCTTGGAACGAGGCTCTCTGGACAGCCTGTGCAAGCGGTATCAAGCTACCGGTCATCGTTTCACCCCGACGGGACAGGGAAAACGGCTATTTACGCAGGCGCCCAAACCGCGCTTCCAGGCGGTGTCCTACAACAGCCCGATAACCCATTTACTATTCGATCTGCGCGACACCGTCAAGGCGGGCTCGCCCTTCGCGCCCTGGCCGTTGGCGCGAGTCGTCGAACTCGTGCAAACGCTACGCGGCCGAGTCGATGCGGAGGGCACCCCTGAGCCCGGGGCAACGAGGCGGCTTTGGGATACTTTGCCCGACCAGCGCGGCGAAATATCGAGCGCTCTGATCGGACGCAACGCAACCGAGGCCGACAAGCATCGGCGCGTGCGCATCTTGCCCTTACCATCCATCGGCCATGCGCACGTGAACCGAGATATCCGGCGCGTCTTGGTGGAAGTACCACCCAATTGTCCGCTACGGAAGGACGACATTTCCTGGGCATTTTCCGGACTGGAAATCGCATCCACGGGTGACGAGACTACCAGGGAACTCCTTTCAAACACTCAACTGGTTCCAGCAGTGGATCGCTCAATGTTGGAACATTACGGCCTCGGCTCCGGTGAGTCCGCTCGCGTCTGGCGCAGTGTTACGCCGCTGGCGCTTCCTGAGGGTGCTGGGCGCCGCCGCATCGAAGCCGCACGCTTGCGTGCGGAAGCCAAGGATGGCCCGGAGCGGTTGGCTGAGCACCAATGCGCTACAGGCGCCGTGTTACATGCATTACGCCATGCCGGCGTTCGAGCGTCAGCTACATCAGTGCGAATGCAGCGGGAGCCCTTCGAAGCAAAAGAATTACGGGTAGAGTTTTTTTCGCCTGGGACGCGCTTCGCCAAGGAGCGCCTCTGGCATGCGGAAATCACCTTTGCGACGCCTGTGCAAGGCCCTCTGGTGCTCGGCGACGGACGTTACGCGGGTCTTGGCCTTATGCGGCCGGTCGCAAGCGTCATCGGCGTGCACGCCTTCCGCATAGTCGGGGGATTGGCGGATGGAACGAAACCGGCGACGATCTCCGCAGCCCTTCGGCGGGCAGTGATGGCCCGGGTGCAAGATGTGCTCGGACTGCGCAAGCCGCTGCCGACTTTCTTCAGCGGGCACGAGCGCAACGGAGCGCCGGCGCGCGGGAATGCCCATCGGCATCTCGCATTCATCACGGACCTTGCGCGTGACCGCCTGCTAATCGTTGCGCCACACATGATGGAACATCGTCATCCAACACCCGACGAGAAGCGACATTTGTCCGTGCTCGCTGCATCATTGGTTGGGCTCGCCGAGCTGCGGGCTGGTGGGGCAGGCAGGTTGGAACTGACATCCTCCACCGCTCACGCGGACGATCGGTTGCTTGCCCCAGCGTTGCGCTGGGAAAGCGTTACGGAGTATCGCGTGACACGGCATCCCAAAAGGACAATGGACCATCAGGCCCTAGTCGCCGATGCCGCGAGTGAGCTTGCTCGACGAAATCTTCCACGACCTACGCGGATCGAGCCTATTCAGTGCACATTAGGATCTCACGGTGGCATTACTGGACGCATGCGCATCGAGTTCGCGACAGCCGTCAGCGGTCCGATTCTTATTGGACAAACCTGCCATAGCGGTGGCGGCTTGTTCATAGCCGACGAGCAGCGCTGATGGGCAGCGAAGCAAGCGGCCGCCTTTGGACGAGTCCGGCATCCGAGTCAACACTTCGATCGCGACTCACCGTTCGAGGGGGTGGGTGGGGCCAAGCGCCCGCTCGAAAGCCGGGCGGTGCGCGATCACGGCGGGAGTATGTCTCCGCGTTCGCCAACGCCGATAGCGGTGTGCTGATCCTTGGCGTCGAGGAGCACGGTCCGGGGAGCGGTCATCTCTATCTCGCGACGGCGATGCGCGTAATCCTCAGTGCCGCCGAACCCATGTTGAGGGACAATTCACTTATCGAGAGCAAGCGCAGAACGGGGTGACCCATGAGCAATCGTTTACCTGTTGACGACGCAGCGCTGACGGCCTTCTGCCACAAGCACGCCATCCGCAGGTTGTCGCTCTTCGGCTCCATGCTGAAGGGGACGGCTCGCTCTAATAGTGACGTTGATCTGCTCGTGGAGTTCGAACCGGGCAAGAAGCCAGGTCTGCTCGCGCTCGCAGCCATGGAACAAGAACTCTCGGCACTGCTCGGAGGCCGGCGCATCGATCTGCGTACAGCAGAAGACCTTTCCCGCCACTTCCGCGACGAAGTGGTGCGCACGGCGGAGGTGCAATATGCGCGAGGATGACCGCATTCGCATTCAGCACATGATCGAGGCCGCGGAGGCGTGCGTACAGTTCATCTCCGGACGTGGGCGCATGGACCTGGACTCCGATCGCATGCTGCTCTTCGCCGTGATCCGAGGCATAGAGATCATCGGAGAAGCAGCATCGAAGGTATCGGAGGAAACGCGCTCTGACACGCCGGCGATTCCATGGAAGGCCATTATCGGGATGCGCAACCGCGTCATCCATGCCTACTTCGATATCGACAGGGACATCTTATGGAAGGCGGCTGCCGAGGAGATTCCCGTACTGCTGTCGATGCTTCGATTGCTTTGATCGGTTTCGTACAAACGTTTCGCGACGCAGCGTGACTACGACAAGAGCGGAGCGATATGAGTCAACTCCCGAGCTTCTCGGTCTTCTACCATAACCTTTGCAACTGCAATCCCCTTTCCGAGGCGGTCCTTTTTCGCTGAGCACACACAGCCATTTGGCGAAGGACCTTTGTGACTGCCCGATCCATCTTGCGCCATCGAGGCGTTGACACCCGTAAACTGGGCGAGTAGCGTTTGAACCACTGAACACCCGCGCGGGCGGCACAAAGCGCGAATGTTTGCGGCAAGGCTGGGGTTGATAGCCACGGATACCGACGAGCTGCGAGCAATCCTTATGACGGGCGCGCAAACGCAACCGGCTATAGAAACATCGAGAGACCAGTATGGGGTGCGTTACCTCGTCGAGGTTCCCGTGGTGCGCGGCGGCCGAAGCGCAGTCATCCGATGCGCATGGATCGTTCGCATCGGAGAGGACTATCCTCGATTGACCAGCTGTTACGTGCGGTAGGACGGCCAATGAATCCGCTTCGGCTCTTGGACGTGGTGGCTCTGATGGACGATCTGCCTGAGCACGGCTTGGCACGGGGTCAGGTCGGGACGATCGTAGAGGTACTCGCGCCCGATGCTTACGAGGTCGAATTTTGCGATGAGCAGGGGCAAACGTACGCAAGCGTTGGCATCCAAGCAGATAAGTTGATGGTGTTGCGCTATCGGCCCGTGGCAGCGGCGTGATCACCTGTGTTCGGTGCGCGCAACCGTTGTCGCCGGGCTCTGTTTGATCCGGCCTTGCCGAGATCAGTGACGTCGAGTTCCGCGCATTGCTTGAAGCCTATCGACGCGGGCGGGTGGACAATGCCCGGCTGCGCCAGATCACCGGCCTCGACACGCTGGCGGCGAGCGGCCTGCTCCGGCGTCTGCGTGACCGCGAGCTGTTGACCTTGCACGCGGCCGGCGCAGCGAGCTACTACGAGCTCGGACCGGCGGTGCAAATCCCGGTGTCGGAGGAACGGCTCGTCGCTGGGAGCGCCGAGAAGCCTGACCGCGGATCGAGGGGGGGGCTGGAGTCGGATCGGGGGGGGGCTCGACGCCGAGGATGCCGCGGATCGGGGGGGGCTCAAGCCGGATCGGGGGAGGCTCGACGCCGAGGTCGAGCGCATCGTCTCTTCCCTGGGCGCACGCCCCCGTAAAGCCAGACTGCGCCAGGCGATCCTGGAGCTCACGGCGCTAAGGCCCTGGCGCCCGGTCGAGATGGCGGACGTCCTCGACTTCAGCCCGGGCAAGCTCGTCGAGCGGCACTTGAAGGAGATGGTGGCCGAGGGCCTGCTCGAACGCACGCACCCGGAGAACCTCGCTCACCCGGCGCAAGCCTACCGCGCTGCGAAGCCGCGGCACGACATCAATTCCTGCTGAAAAAGAACAGCCAGTCCTCAATGTCGAGACGAAGGCGCGCTTCCGGGTTTGCGGTCAGTATCTGCTGCCAGCCGTCGTACTGTTGAAGTTGCTCGGTGTGAAAGCCGAGCTTCTCCAGACACTCGTCGAGATCATGCCGCAGGTCGTTTCGCACCGTGACCTGGGCGCCACGCTCCCAATCTCGAGCTTTCGGGTTGCGGTATCCGAGGGAGATCTTTTCGTCTACTTCCAGTCCCTCGGATCGAATCTTGTCCATCACTTCTGTCCTCTTGGTTTTCCACCAATCCAGCCGCTCTCCATGGAAGCTCATCTTGGTCGATGCCGCATCCGCTAATTTCCCCGCCGTGTATTCAAACGCCCAGTCTTTTCGTAGCATCGCAGCCCTCATGTCCGAATGAACACTCTCATTCTCCCACTCGAAAGGCTCACCAGATGAGCCACCCATCACCGTAAGATGGAGTCGCTGCAGGAGACGCGCTACACTGTGGACGGATCGTTGCGAGCTCCCCGATGAGCGTACGCCGTTGGTACGCACGGTGTGGATCGTCGAAAATGGTGAAACTATTGCGGTCGTTACCGTGGAGCTCGCGCAGGTTAGGTCGGTCGAGCGCCGAGAGATCACCCACGCCCGGCGCGTCGCATAGCGATCCGCCTCGATCTCGCGATGCCGGCCGCTTCTAAGCAAGTAATCGATCGCCGCCGACCACGTACGGCAGTCGTAAACGGTGGCAGAATGCTGCTCTAATTCGCTGGAGCCGAGCGCATCGCGCCAAGGAAACAGCACAAGCGACTGGCGCGATCACCACTGTGTCCCTCGTTTTTCTTCCGGACCGAGCCAAGTTCTTCCTGTGGGGTGAGAACCACCGCCTGCCCGCGCTCGCCGCGATGGCGCATCGCGGATCGCCTGCGAAGACCGATCTCGTCACACCCGGCGGGCGGGCGCCGGTCGCCGGCACGGCGCTGCCGCTGCTGGATACGGTGGCAAGCCTCGCGCTCGTGCCGGCCACTGAGGTTCCTTCGCTTTCAGCTTCGGTCGCCGTCTGGACTCTCGCCAGCAAGCTCGTGCTCGACCTGGTGAGCCGCGAGCGCGTGGTGCCGATCGTCGGGCGCCTGCAGGAGCGGGCCTTCGTCCGTTGGGGCGCGGCGCTGGCGGCACCGGAAGACGCCGCGCAGGTGAATGCGCTCACCCGCAGCATGCCGCCCGCGGCTTACGCGGTGCCGGTCGTCGGCGCGGCCGCGCGCGAGGTGTGGGCGCCCGAGGCGCTGCTCCGCGCGTTTCTGGATGCCACCGTCGACGCCCTCGTCCGCAGTGCACGGGAAGGCGTTGCGCGTCCGGAGCGCCGCCCGACAAAACGTCGCGGCAACGGCGATGCCGGTTTCATACCCTGGGAGCTACGCTGGAAAGCCGCGCTATCGGCGGGGGACGGGACGTTCGAGACCGAGAGCTTCGGCGAGCGCACGCTGCTCGACGATCTCGGCGCCTGGAGTGAGCCCGCGCACGGCGCGCTCGGCCGCCTGCGTGCTTGCTTCCGCCTGGAGCTGCCCGAGGCAGATCGCGAATCCTTCACGCTGCGCTTCCTGCTGCAATCACCGGACGATCCGAGCCTGCTCGTCACGGCTGCCGAGGTCTGGAGCACCACGGGCCGCAGTCTCGCCAAGCTGGGGCGCGCCTTTCGCGATCCGCAGGAATCGCTGCTCGAAGCCCTGGGAAGAGCGGCGCGGCTGTTTCCCGCCATTGCCCCCAGTCTCGCCGAGGCGCGGCCCGAAGCGCTTGTGCTGGATCCGACCGCGGCGTGGCGGTTCCTGAGCGACGGTGCGCGCGCGCTTGCCGGCGCGGGCTTCGGTGTCATCGTGCCGGCCGAGCTCACTGCGGCGGGACAACGCCGGCTGCGGCTGAGGATGCGCGTGAACGGGGGAGCCGCTGTCGCGGGGGCGGTTGCCGGCACCGCGGACCTCGGCCTCGATGCGCTTCTGGCTTTCGAGTGGGAGGCTGCCCTCGGCGACGAGACGCTCAGCGCACGTGAGCTCGCGGCCCTGGCTCGGCACAAGGCGCCGCTCGTTCGCCACCGTGGCCGCTGGATCGCCGTCGATCCGGGCGAGCTCGCCGAAATCGACCGGCGCATGGCGGAAAAGACGGGGCGGATCAGCGCGCGCGCGGCGGTCGTCGCGGCGCTCTCGGGCGAGAGGCGCCTGGACGGGATGAACGTCGCGGTGACCGCGGCGGGTGAGTTCGGCGATCTGCTTGCACGGCTGCGCGAAGGTGCGGCCCGCATGGCCGAACCGCCACCGGGCTTTCGGGGCACGCTGCGCCCGTACCAGGGGCGGGGGCTCGCCTGGCTGCAGACCATGGGCGCGCTGGGGCTGGGCGCGTGTCTGGCCGATGACATGGGTCTGGGAAAGACGATCCAGCTCCTCGCATTCCTGCTGCACCGGTTGCAGCGCGCGGCCGACGACGGGCGTCCCGCGTTGCTGGTCGCGCCCACTTCGGTGCTGGGCAACTGGGAACGCGAGGCCGAGCGCTTTGCGCCCGATCTTCGCGTCGTACGCCACTACGGTACGGACCGGGCGCGCGAATCCAGCGACATACCGAATGGCGCCGGCACCGTAGTGGTGACGAGCTATGGCCTGTTGCGCCGCGACGTGGGGCTGCTCTCGTGCGTGCAGTGGTCGGTCGTGGTGCTCGACGAAGCCCAGAACATCAAGAACGCCGCATCGGCGACTGCGAAAGCGGCGCGCGCGTTGCCAGCGGCGCACCGCTTCGCGCTCACCGGCACGCCAGTCGAGAATCGCCTCGCCGAGCTGTGGTCGATCTTCGAGTTCGCGAATCCGGGACTGCTCGGTCCGCTCGAATCCTTCCGCCGCGAGTTCGCCGTGCCCGTCGAGCGCTACGGCGACGACCAGGCCGCCGGGCGCCTGCGCCGTATCGCGAGCCCCTTCCTGCTGCGGCGACTCAAGAGCGATCCCGCCGTTATCCAGGATCTGCCGCCGAAGAACGAGATGAAGGTCGTGTGCACCTTGACCCGCGAGCAGGCGACGCTCTACCAGGCGGTGCTCGACGAGGAGATGCGCCGCATCGAATCGGCCGACGGTATCGAGCGCCGGGGCCGGGTGCTGGCGCTCCTGATGTTCCTGAAGCAGGTCTGTAACCACCCCGCCCAGTACCTCGGCGAAGCGGGGCCGCTGCCGCGGCGCTCCGGCAAGCTCGACCGCACGGCGGAAATGCTCGAGGAGGCACTCGCCGCGGGCGACAAGGCGCTCGTCTTCACCCAGTTCCGCGAGATGGGCGATCGCCTGGTTGCGCACTTCAGGCAACGGCACGGGATCGAGGTCGCGTTCCTGCATGGCGGCACGCCGCGCAAAGCCCGCGACGAAATGGTGCGCCGTTTCCAGGAGGAGGCCCACGGCCCGCGCATCTTCGTGCTCTCCGTCAAAGCGGGTGGCACCGGTCTCAACCTGACGGCGGCGAGCCACGTGTTCCACTACGACCGCTGGTGGAACCCCGCGGTCGAGGACCAGGCCACGGACCGTGCCTATCGCATCGGGCAGAGCCGAAGCGTGCAGGTCCACAAGCTCGTGTGCGCCGGTACGGTCGAGGAGAAGATCGACCGCATGCTGGAGAGCAAGCGCGATCTCGCCGCCAAGGTGGTGGGCACGGGCGAGAAGTGGATCACCGAGCTCGGCAACACCGAGCTGCGCGAGCTGTTCGCGCTGTCCGCGGACGTTGCCGTGGACGGTGAGGACGACGCGGCCGATGACGATGACATCAAGCATGCGAGCAGGCCGGCCGGTGGCAAGCGCCGTCGCGTCGCGGCCCGCATCGTGGAAGCGCGCTCATGAGCCGCTGGGACGAATGGGGCTGGTACAAGCCCGCGCCGAAGCAGCCGCCCCCCGAGCGCGGCATCAGGCTGAAGAAAAGCGGTGCTACCTGGTGGGGGCAGCGCTGGGTCGAGGCGCTGGAGCGCATGTCGCGCGGCTATTCGAACCGGCTCGCCCGCGGCCGCAGCTACGCGCGCGCCGGCCGCACGCACGATCTGGTCGTGAAGGCCGGGCGGGTGAGCGCCAAAGTCACCGGCTCGCGTCCCGCGCCGTACACGGTGACGATCGCGCTCACGAAGCTCGGCGATGCAGTCTGGAGCAAGGCGATCGCGGCCATGGCCGGCAAGGCGCAGTTTTCCGCGGAGCTGCTGGCAGGCGAGATGCCGCGGGACATCGACGCCGCGTTCAAGGAGGCCGGGGCGAGCCTCTTTCCGTTGAAGGAGACCGACCTCGTTACGAAGTGCACCTGCCCCGACTGGGCCAACCCGTGCAAGCACGTGGCCGCCACTCACTACGTGCTCGGCGAGGCGCTCGATCGCGATCCGTTCCTGCTGTTCGAGCTGCGCGGCCACTCCAAGGCGCAAGTGCTCGATGCCCTGCGCGCGGCACGAATGGTCAAGGGAAGCAGCGAGCGATCGCGCAAGGGAGCGAAACGTGCCGCGGCGCCGCCCGGCGAGGTGCCTACCGTCGTCCTTGGAAAGCTCGATGCGTCCGACTACGACCAGGCGCGCGGGCCGCTTCCCGCGCTGCACTTGAGCTTCGAGCCTGTACCGGTTGCGGGTGGGCTGATCCCCCAGCTCGGGAAGCCGTCCGGTTGGAGCTGCGACGTCTCACCCGGCGAGTTGCTCGGCCCGATGATCCAGCGGGCGGCTGACAAAGCGCGCAGCCTCGCCATGGCCGAGGTGCAACCGGCGCCCGATCCGGATTCGGTGTGAATCACCGTTTCCGCCGCCGCGAGCGGCCGGCGCGATGCGGCGCCCTCACCTGGTCTTCGAACGCGGCCGCCAAAGCAAGGTCCCATGCCTCCAGATCGTCATCGTCGTCGGGCTCCGGCAGCTCGTCGATAGCGGAGCTTCGCAGCCCCGGGTCGTCCAGTTTCTTCGAAGTACGCTCGATCCGATCGATCATGGCGCGTGCTGCGGCGATGTTCGCGCTCAATGCCTGGTCGACGCGCTGCGGCACGGTGTCGCGCTCCGCCAGCCCGAATTCGACGCAAAAGGGCACGGTCTGCGCCTGCAGCTGACTTTCCAGCACTTGCACCTGCTCGTTCAATACCGCGTTGTAGTGCCGCAGTCGCGCCTCCGGCAAATCTGCGAGCGTCGCAGCATCGATCTGTTCGATCTCGATCTGCAGGGTCAGGAGCTCCAGCAGGTCGTTGCGTTCGTAGGCCTGGTTGGCGCGTTGCATTAAAGCGGTCTTGCGCTTGTGCTCGGCTGCATCGGTCTCGCGATCCGGGTGCAGAGCACTCACGAGCTTGCGATAGACCTCGCGCACCGGCTGGGTCGCCGTCTCTGCCACCTGGGCTTTCGATCGCTTGTCCTCGGCTGCGTTGCGGCGTCGGCCGCGACCGGCGTGCGCACGGCGATCGTCCGCATGGGCTTCGTGAACCTTCTCGGCCGCGTGGTGCAACAGTTCTTCCACGGTTTGCGCCTCGTGTCCCTCGATGCTGTCTTCCCCAAGGATGTCGCTGAGCACCGCTTCGGCAAGCCCTATCTCACCTTCGCGCTCGGCCGCATAGGGAATATCGCTGTGCCGATCGTAAAGCGCTTCCAGCTCGGCGTCCGGCCCGCACTGCAGGATGTTGCCGGCGACGTCCAGGAGGACGCCTCGGGCTCTCGCGCGGCGCTTTCGTGTCAACCACTTGCCCGGCTTGTTCGCGCTGAGCAGCCGGTCCAATTGGATCGCGAGCCGCCGTTGCGCCTCGCGTATAGCGTGTTCCATCGGCTGCAACTCGCTTTCGACGCGCGCCTGGAAGCGCGGCATGAACGCCTCCCAGGCGGCGAGCGCTTCGCGGCCGCGGCGAATGCGCTCCGTCAGGCGGTTGAACGTGCGCTGCGCCGCACTCAATCGTTGCTTGCCCTTCGGGACGGACACGAGGGCCGCAGCGTCCTCGGGGGATGGATTATCGTCGAAGAGCGATTGCTGGCGTGGAGGCTTCATTAGAGATCCCTGATGTCGAAGATCCGGGCCCGGCCGCCCGATGGCGGTGCTTCGTGCCGTAATGTATCCGCTGTTCCGATCGGCGCCAACCCGGCGAGTCCGGATCGCATTCGATGAGGCGCTCGTCGAGCAGACGCTCTCCGCCATCCACGGCCTGCGTGGCGTGGCGCTGTCGGGCCACGTTCCACCGTCGCTCGAAGACAGCCCGAAGTGTCCACGCTGCTCGCTCGTCGTTGTCTGCATGCCCGACGAGATTCGCTTTCTCGCCCGTGGGGTGCGCGCGCTCGAGGACTTCAAGCACAACGTCCGGAACTTCACGGGCCCGCAGCCGGGGGGGTCTCGATGGCAGTACCGGTTCAAGGAGTTCGGGCAGTTCGTGCGTGCGTGGTTGGATGGGCTACTTCGGCATCTCGCAGTATTACCGCCCGATTCCGGAACTCGACGAGTGGCTGCGCCGGCGCGTGCGCATGTGCTACCGGAAACAGTGAGCTGGGTGCGTGCCCGAGTGCGACACCTGTTGCGGCTCGGCACCGGGAAGAAGGCAGCGATCTGGACGGCGATCAGTCTCAAGGGCTACTGGCATCTGTCGCGGTCGCTGGCGACGCAAATGGGAATGACGAACGAGTGGCTTGATGCACAGGGCTTGGTGAGTATCCGCGCGCTGTGGATGAAGGCGCAAGGCTATGCCTGACGATCGCCGTGTGCTTCGCTGTGATGAACCGCCCGGTGCGTACCCGCATTGCCGGGCGGTGTGGGAGGGGCAGGCTCGACACCTGCCTCGACCCGATTGGGCGGCGATTTGACTTTCGCACATGAGATTGGCGTCGCTATTATGGCGCGCGGCAAACCGCCTCGATTTTGAAACCATCTAGCTCGAAAACGAACGCGCCGTAGAACGGCGCCGTGTATTCCGGTCGTACCCCCGGGGCCCCGGCGTCTTTCGCGCCGCAGCGCAATGCTGCTGCGTGAAACGCATCCACGCCCGCGCGATCAGCCGCCTCGAAACTGACGTGAAGACCGAGTCCGGCGTTCGCACTACCTTCGCGTACACGGTCGAGTATCCAGAAAACCGGCGCTGCTCGGTTGGGCAGACCGTATCCGATTGCGCCTGGGCGTTCTTTGCGGCGCGACAACCCCAAGGTCGCAAGTACGGCGTCGTAGAACGCCGCAGAACGACCCAGATCAGAGACGGGAATCGAGACGTGATCGATCATTTGGGCTCCCGACCGTTTGATCTCCGACGCCCAACGAACGCTGCGCATCACCGGCCGGAACCGGCGGCGGAGCACGCCGGTGCCCGCCTCGATCCGATTAGGCGCCCCTGTCCAATACGCTGGCGGTGAGACCAAGCGCAAATGCTAACGCGCGATCAAGCAGAGCGAGTTTCGCAGGCGACAACGAACCCACGAAATTCGTAAGTGAGCTCTTCGGCAAACTCATCAGTTCGTCGCAGTGAATGCTGCTGTCGTGCTTGAGACCTTCGTCGACGCCGACGTCGACTTGCGTGTGCAAACCGTCTCGACGGGTGTAGACCGGCGCACATACCACGGAGGAGAACGACGATTCCACGAGAAGCTGACGACTGACGATTACGAAAACGCGCTGTCGCCGCGGATCGCGAACGGAAGGATGCTGAACGAGGTAAAGCTCCCCACGCCTCACAACGGAACCTGATAGGACAGGGCGTCCTCAGCTTCGGCGTTTAGTTCTGTGGCGCGGGCATTGATTACCGCAAGATCCGTTGCGTCTTCTCCGGCCCGTGGCCATGCAAAATATGCCCGCAATGCAGCGGCAATCAACTCGTCGCGCTCGGGAGGGCTCGGTGCTCGGCGGTCCAGTACAGCCTTGAGGTCGTCGGGCAGGACAACGATGGTATCTGTACTCATGGTAGGAATATTACGGCGGCACAGCTAGAACCGGCAAGCGGGCCAAATAAGGTGAGCGGTCGGCGCGGCGGCCCCTGGGCGTCAACGTTGTGGGCGTCTTCAGGAGATGCGGCAGCGAAGGGCCGAACATGGACACAAGGAGGAACCGTGGACAGCTCGGGCATGGAATGCACCCGACCGGGTAAACCATCCGCGGGCGCTGGGCCACGTAGCCAGCCTTGCCCGTGCCCTTGCGTCGTGCATGCCAGGCGACGTGTAGTGCATGTTCATGAACCGCCCGGTGCGGACCCACATGCCGGGTGGTGTGGGAGGGGCGGGCTAAAGGCCCGGCTCGACCCGATTGGGCGTCAGACTGGTGATAGCACAATGTTAGATGCTCTACCCACGAAATCTAACGGCATCGCGGTGATTGATATTCTCCGGATCGAAACTAAGCAAAAAGTCATGCAGTGAAGCGACTCGGAAGGTCGCAGCTTCAGGTCCGAAGAAGGTCTCAACGCAACTTGGTTCTGCTTGCGACTTTACTCGATAGCTATGCGTGTGACCATCAATGTGTACTAAGCTCACAGATGATCCAAGGCGACTGACAAAGCCGTACTGCAACCACCTGCTTCCGTGGCGCTTCGGACAGCGAAATGCGAAATGAAATAGTTGCGGGTAGTGTTCATCGTATTGTCGTTGGCCCAAAAGGCGGACTAGCGCGTATACGTTGCTCGAGACATGGGGGTCGTGAGAGAACTCGGAGATGTACCAGCGCTTCCAGGCGTAGCGCTCTGCGAACGACTCCGGTGGCCAATGGCGTTGACGGCCGAAGAAATCTTTGAGAAATGACAGTGCCGGCTTCCAGCGACCCCTCTGAAATGACTCGATGAGTCGGTCGATTGCTGAGTCCAAATCATCTGACGAGAAAGCGAGTAGCGCGAAGGGGTCAATGTCCAGAAGCTCGGCAATATGGAGAAGATCTTCGCTGTCCTGGGGCAAGTGTCCTTTTGTCCAACGAAAGACTGTTGTTCGGTGTACACCGCCATCTTTGTTCCAGAGAGATTGAAGCTCGTCAACGCCGCCAGGGAAGCGAACTTTGATTAGCCGCCTTAGGAGGGTTCCGTTCAGTGTGATAGCGGACATTCGCGCTCCTGTCCAAACGCACCGTCGTATTTGCAACACCCCTTGCTCCCGGTCTTCGTAAATTTACACTGGGCGAGTGCTTCTAGTTCGACGCCTAAAAAGGAGAGTGATTGAACGACTTGTAACCTGAACAGGAGATCTACCATGAGTTCGACGAAAACAGAGCGACTAAGGAACGGGGATACGCGGGAGACCAAAAAGTGGAACAACGGTCGACAGACGATCGTAACCTCCAGACCTGGATTGTTCTTCAAGAATGTGAAGTCCGTTGAACACCGCGGCCCGCCAGCGAAGCGGAAGTAACTTGGTTGCTCCGCTCACGGCGCCAGGCTCTCCCCAGTTGGCGCCGTTCTTCGTTTTCTGCGCGGCGACACACGGCGCGCATCGCATGGTGTCTTCTGACGCCAACGACTGCCATCAGCGGCAGGAACCGGCGGGCGAAGCACGCTGGTGACTGTCGGCTGCAACCCACGGTGTACGCCCGACATGGGCATGAGCTTATGCGGTGAAAGTCCGCTGTGGGAGAACTCGATGCGATCAGGATAACCACTAGCCGAGGGCAAGGGCAAGGCCGTGAGGCGTTGCCTGAAGGAAGCCCAAGTGCAAAGTTGCGAGCCGAGGAACACGAACCGCATCGAAGGCTCAGTCTGCGGGCGAGTTGGCACCACACAACGAAGCCCGAGAGTTCAGCGGACAGCGTAAATGCGGCGGTTGTGCAACGAAAGCGCATGTTCTTATTCGGGGAGATCTGCGCATGTGCTACTGGAAACAGTGGCGCGGGGTGCGTGCCCGAGTGCGAAACCTGTTGCGGCTCGGCACTGGGAAGAAGGCAGCGATCTGGACGGCGATCAGTCGCAAGGGCTACTGGCACCTGTCGCGGTCGCTGGCGACGCAAACCGGGATGACGAACGATTGGCTTGCGGCACAGGGCTTGGTGAGTATCCGTGCGCTGTGGATGAAGGCGCAAGGCTACGCCTGACGA